>NZ_JBJMQP010000174.1:0-2502 GCF_045802625.1 Hyalangium sp.
AGGCGGCGCCCTATCCGCAGGGGCAGGTGATGCTGGCGCAGGCGGCGCAGGAGGCGCTGGCCCACGTGCGCCAGGGCACCGAGCCGGTGTCGGGTTCACGCACCGGGCCCAGCGCCTCCGGGCAGATCCTGATGCGCTCGGGGTGAATCCAGGCAGCCCCAGTGGCCCAACCCCTGCGGAGCCGCGCATGATGCCGAGGTATGAGGAGTGCCTCCTGCCTGCTGCGCCTGTTTCTGGCCCTGTGTCTCGCCGCCTCCAGTTCGTGTGCCACGTCTCAGGCTGACATCTCGGAGGACACCGACCGCCAGGTACGACCCGCGGTCGTAGCAGTCACCCGGCTGGGTGACGATCAGTTCCAGTGGGACTTCGCTCCGCTGCCGCCCGACCCGTTCTACGAGGTGCTACGAGAGGATGAAGCTCGCGCGGCGCTCGCCGCCTTCCTCGCGTGCATCCCAGAGGCACCACCGTTCGAGGTCGTCCCTGCCATGGCCTTGACGGGCGGTAAGGGCGCTCCGTGGGAGCAGCGCCTGCGCGCGGAGTTTCTCGCCCGCTATGGCCCTCCGCTGCTGCCCATGCCGGGTTCCTTGGAACGCAGCCCGCTCTTCATGGCCCTCCGGCTGTCACCTCGCTACATGGGGCAGGGCATCCGCGATGCGGCACGCGAGTTGTTCCGCTCGCCTGTCTTCCTCGCCAGCGTCGCCCTCTCCATCGTCGTGTACTTCTCCGCGTGGCTCCTGCCCGAGCCCCTCTTCTCCAAGGCGTTCGCCGCCACGCTCACGGCCAGACTGGCGCTCGTGGTGGGCCTGCTCGAGTTGCGCAACGTCGCGCTGGCCTGCCTGCAACTGTACCGGGACGCTCAAGCCGCCAGGACAGTGGAGGAGTTGGAAGGCGTGGCCGAGCGCTTCGGCCACGCCTTGGGTGGCACCGCGCTCCGGGTGCTCGTCATGGTCGCCAGCTACGGCGTGGCCAAGGCTCTGCCCAACGTGCCGCCAGGAGGCCTGGGCCCACTGCTCAGTTCTCCCCGCTATGCCCTCGCGGGAGGGCTGACGTTCCAGTCTGCCTCCACGGCTCACGTGGTGGCGGACGGCACCCTCGTCATCGCGGGCGCAGCCGTGGGCACCGCGGCTTCCGGCCTGGGCAGTGCGTGCAGCGATGGCTCCCAGAAGAAGGAGGGCTCTCAGTGGCACCATCTGGCCACTGACAAGAACGAAATCTCAGCTGATACGGGCGGGCCGTGGACTCCGCAGTTCGAGCGACTCTTCGCAATGGCGGGCATGAGCCTTGATGACCCAGCCAATCGCGTCTACCTCCAGGGCCATAAGGGCCCCCACCCGGAGGCGTACCACCAGGAGATTTACAGAAGGCTCCGCTCAGCCGTCCTGGGCTGCAAGTCCCTTCCCGATTGCCGAAGCAAGCTGGTAACCGCACTCGAGGAACTGGCTCGGGATGTCTGTACTCCAGGCTCACGACTTCATCGGCTCGTGACGAAGGCACAGGAGTGACGTAAGAGCGCGGCCATGCCCAGGTACTACGAGTTGATGGACGACAGGCGCTCACTGACCCGATGGCATCTGGGCACCCCTCTCGATGCCGCCGGGCAGGAACTCGATCCCTGGCAGTTCTTCGAAGGCCACGCTCTCGATCTAGGCTGCGTACCTCGCTTCCCACTCGATGTTCCTGGAGAGCCGTTGGACTTCTGCTGGGCGGCATTTGCCATCCCCGTGGTCCACGAGCGCTTCGTCCAGATCTTCCAGCGGCTGCGCGTCCAGGACGTGCAGTTCATCCCCACTCGGGTTGAAGGACATTCGGATCCCTTCTTCATCCTCAACACCCTGCGCACCATCCGCTGCATCGATGACGCCCGGTGTGAAGAGGTCAAGTACTGGAGACCCGAGGATGGGCAGCCGGAAAAGGTCGGCACGTATCGCTACGTTCATGCGCTGCGCATCGATCCGTCCAAGGTAGGTGATGCGCGCGTCTTTCGCACCTGGGGATGGGACATCGCCCTGATCGTCTCCGACGACCTCAAGCAGGCCATCGAAGCCGGGGGGATCACCGGAACACGGTTCGTCGAGGTCTGATGCTGACGGCCATGGCTCCCATCAGCGCGGTGGGTGGACAGCCATTCGCCCGAGTGCTTTAGAGGCGCTCCTTCACACCCGGAGCCCCGCACCTTGGACGTCGCCATCGTCACCTACGCCGGCCTGCCTCAGCTCGATGCCTATGATGCGCCGCTGTTGCCCGCGCTCGCGGCGCTGGGGCTGGATGCCCGCCCCTGCATCTGGGATGACCCGAAGATGGACTGGCGCACTCCGAAGGTCGCCGTCATCCGCAACACCTGGGACAGCCACCTGCGCCGCGACGCCTTCGTCGCCTGGTCCTCCAAGGTCGGCCGCCTCACCCGCCTCTACAACCCGCCCGAGGTGCTCCGCTGGAACACCCACAAGGCGTACCTGCGCGAGCTCGAGGCCAAGGGCATCCCCTTCACTCCCACCGTCTGGG
>NZ_JBJMQP010000175.1:0-1784 GCF_045802625.1 Hyalangium sp.
GCGTGGCGGGTGATGGGCTGGAGGGGGCGGGGGGGTTACGGCACTCTCTACCGTGTCGAGCAGGTAGGCCGCGAAGAGGCGGGCCCGTTCGCGCTGAAGTTGGCCATCCACCCCGGGGATGAGCGCTTCGCCCGCGAGGCCTGGCTGCTGTCGCGCATCGTCAGCCCTCACGTTCCGCGGCTCCACGCGCAGGGTGTGTGGGAGCATCCCTCGGGGGCCTATCCGTATCTCGTGATGGATTGGGTGGAAGGCGAGGCACTGTATGAGTGGGCGGACAGGCGCAATCCCAGCTCACGCGAGGTGCTGAAGCTGCTGACGCAGGGCGCGAGGGCGCTGGCGGCCACGCATGCGGCCGGTGGCGTACACCGCGACGTGAAGGGCGACAATGTCTTGGTGCGGCCGGATGGCCGGGCCTTCCTGACGGACTTCGGGGCAGGGCACTACCGAGGCGCCGCCACGCTCACCTCGAAGCTGTGGCCCCCGGGCACCCAGGCCTACCGCAGCCCCGAGGCGTGGGCATTTCTCATCACGTTCCGCCATCATCCCACGGTGCACTACCCGGCCAGCGCGTGTGATGATCTGTTCGCGTTGGGAGTGACGGCATACCGCTTGGTGACAGACGAGTACCCGCCGTCCACCCGTCCCGAGGATACCGGCTCCGAGATGTGGCGTGAGGGAGGGCCTGGGCCGCGTCCCCCGCGCGAGCTCAACCCGCGAGTCACTCCGGAGCTGGACTCTCTCATCCTGCGGCTGCTGTCTCCTGCACCCATCGAGCGTTTTCAGGGCAGCGCGCGGGAGGCGGCGGAGGCGCTGGAGCAGGCTGTGCAGGACACGGGGGCCGAGGCAGATGTTCCGTTGTTCTCCGTGGGGGACGAGCACCAGCCTCGATGGCGTTCGCCAGGGGCACTTCGTCTGGGAGCGGAGTGGGACGCGGCTGCGAGGGAGGAACTTGCGTTGCGCGAGGCCCAGGAGCGGAGCCGAGCCATTGCCGGCAGTCAGCAGGCTGAGCCCCATGTTCGCGTATCCGTATGGGGAGTGGAGATGGCGGTGGCCTTCCTGGGGTTGCTGCTCACAGGGCTCACCGTGGCGTGCCTGTACCGTGGGCCAGAGGTGGGGCGGGGCACCGCAAGCAAAGATTCCCACGAGCGAGGCTTCGTGGCGGTGGGAGACAGTGCCAGCACCGCTCCCGCCTCGACGCTGGCTCCCATGCCGCCGGAAAGCAGAGAGCCGACGATAGGGCAGCCACTACCCGAGAATCCCTTCCCCGGACAGCGCACACCTCCGTGTACGAGGAATGGCGAGGTGGAACTGCGTGGCGGCTGCTGGTACGCGCTCCGTGATGCGACGCTGCCTTGCCGGGAGGACGCATACGAGTGGAAGGGGGCGTGTTACCTGCCCTCCTTTCCGACCCGCCGCCAGACTACTTCGTACCCAGAGTAGGCGCTTCGGAGCAGAGATGGAGAACTCAGATATTTGTGGCCGGGGAAAGCGGCCTCCTCATCCCATCTATAGTGGTAGTTTCCTCTGAAGGACGAAGCCTCCCCTTCGAGGCGATCTACCACTGTATTAGTACTACTCGGTCGCTTCCTCCTCGTTCCTAATGGCGTCCCCCTCATCTAGGGAGATGGCTTTATCAGGAGGGCGGCGGAAGCACGAGGCGCCGCACGAATATTTCCCTTCATTTGTCCGCCCCATAGCCAAAACCTGCTCCGCCGTTAGCCTGTAGATCAAGAAATCCGCATCATGCCGATAGGTCCTTATGACGCTCTCTTTGCCCAAGACTA
>NZ_JBJMQP010000176.1:0-26732 GCF_045802625.1 Hyalangium sp.
CCCTTCCGGACGCCTATGCGGGCATGATGTTCCGGGACGTCTTCACCGGGCGCGAGGTGCGGACGGAGCGCGGGAAGACGGGTGGCGTGGTGCTGCCCCTCTCGCCGCTCCTCGCGAGCTTCCCGGTCGTCCTGCTGGAGAGGAGCACGGGATGAGGAGAGCGGAGGTGCTGCCAGGGAAGCCGTATCCCCTGGGCGCCACGTATGACGGTGCTGGGGTCAACTTCGCGGTCTTCGCCGAGCATGCCCGGAAGATGGAGGTCTGCCTCTTCGATCCGGGCGATCCCACCCGTGAGACCCACCGCATCTCCCTGCCGGAGACGACTTATCAGGTCTGGCACGGCTATGTCCCCGGCCTGAAGCCGGGCACCCTCTACGGCCTGCGCGCGCACGGCCCCTACGAACCCAAGCGGGGCCTGCGCTTCAATGCCCACAAGCTGCTGGTGGACCCCTACGCCCGCGCCCTCCACGGGAAGGTGGACTACTCGCGGTCCGTGTATGGCTACAAAGTCGGTGAGGAGAGCGACAAGGAGGCGGACCTCGTCCTCGACAAGCACGACAGCGCCGCCGGCGTGCCCAAGGCCGTGGTGCTGGCGGAGGACTTCGACTGGGAGGGAGACCGGCCGCCCGCCACGCCGTTGAACCGCTCGGTCCTGTACGAGCTGCACGTGAAGGGCTTCACCAAGCTCCACCCCGCCGTGCCCGAGCACCAGCGCGGCACCTACGCGGGGCTGGCGCACCCCTCCGTCATCGCCCACCTCCACAAGGTGGGCATCACCGCCGTGGAGCTGCTGCCCATCCACGCCTTCGTGGATGAGCACTTCCTGGTGAAGAAGGGCCTCACCAACTACTGGGGCTACAACACCCTGGGCTTCTTCGCTCCCGAGGCGCGCTACAGCGGCTCGGGCTCCCTGGGCGGCCAGGTCACCGAGTTCAAGCAGATGGTGAAGGCGCTCCACCGCGCCGGCATCGAGGTGATCCTGGACGTGGTCTACAACCACACCTGCGAGGGCAACCACCTGGGGCCCACGCTGGCCTTCAAGGGCCTGGACCACGGCGCCTACTACCGGCTCAACGAGAAGGATCCGCGCTTCTGCCTGGACTTCACCGGCTGCGGCAACTCGTGGAACGCCACCCACCCGTACGCGCTCAAGCTGGTGATGGACAGCCTGCGCTACTGGGTCCAGGTGATGCACGTGGATGGCTTCCGCTTCGATCTCGCCACCACGTTGGGCCGGGACAGGCACGGCTACGACACGCGCGCGGCCTTCTTCCAGATGATCCACCAGGATCCGGTGCTCCGCCAGGTGAAGCTCATCGCCGAGCCCTGGGACGTGGGGGACTTCGGCTACCAGGTGGGCAACTTCCCCGTGCTCTGGAGCGAGTGGAACGGCAAGTACCGCGACACCATCCGCCGCTACTGGAAGGGAGATGACCGGCAGGCGGCGGAGATCGGCTACCGGATGACGGGCTCGTCGGATCTCTACGCGCTGTCCGGCCGCATGCCCACCGCGAGCGTGAACTTCGTCACCGCGCACGACGGCTTCACGCTGCATGATCTGGTCACCTACAGCGAGAAGCACAACGAGGCGAACCTGGAGAACAACCGGGACGGCGCCAACGACAACCACTCGTGGAACTGCGGCGTGGAGGGCGAGACGGCGGATCCGGTGGTGAACGCCCTGCGCGAGCAGCAGAAGCGCAACTTCCTCGCCTCGCTCTTCCTGGCCCAGGGCGTGCCCATGCTCGTGGCGGGTGACGAGATGGGGCGCACGCAGAAGGGCAACAACAACGCCTACTGCCAGGACAACGAGCTGTCCTGGGTGAACTGGGAGCTGAACTCCCGCCAGCAGGCGCTGCTGGAGTTCACCGCCCGCATGAGCCGGCTGCGGCGCGAGCAACCCGTGCTGCACAAGCGCCGCTTCTTCCGCGGCTCGCACATCTGGGACAGCGAGCTGAAGGACCTGGCGTGGTTCCGGCCGGATGGGAAGGAGATGCGCAAGGAGGATTGGGAGAAGCCCTATGTGCGCGCGCTGGGCTTCCTGCTCGGCGGGGATGCTCTCGCCACCCTGGACGAGCACGGCCAGCGGCTGGTGGGAGACACCCTGCTGGTGCTGATGAACGCCCACCACGAGCCGATGACGTTCGCGCTGCCCGCCATCGAGTGGGGCGCGGACTGGGAGCTGGTGGTGGACACGTCCACGGGCGAGGACTGCTCTCGCGCTCACACGCCCGCGGGCGGGAAGGTGCAGGTGTTGGGGCGCTCGGTGGTGGTGCTGCGCCGGCCCGCCACGGACTTGTAGCGGGCAATCCACGCAAGGCGTAGGGTGCTCAGCACTCCGCTTCCATCCGGGAAGGTCTGTGAACTCGCAAGTCGCGCTCTGGGTCGGCTTCCACGTCTTCGTGCTGGCGATGCTCGCCATCGACCTGGGGATGTTCCACCGTCACCCCCACGCGGTGAGCTCCAAGGAGGCGGGCCTCTGGACGGGGGTGTGGGTCACCCTCAGCCTGATCTTCTGCGCGGGCATCTGGGCCTTCATCGGCCACGAGCCGGCCATCCAATGGATCACCGCCTACGTCGTCGAGTACGCGCTCTCGGTCGACAACCTGTTCGTCTTCCTGGTGGTGTTCAGCTACTTCCGGGTGTCGCTCGAGCACCAGCACCGGGTGCTCTTCTGGGGCGTGCTCGGGGCCTTCGTCATGCGCGCCACGCTCATCATCACCGGCACGGTGCTGGTGAGCCGCTTCCACTGGCTCATCTACCTGTTCGGCGCCTTCCTGCTCTTCACCGGCGTGAAGATGCTGTTCTCCAAGGAGGAGGAAGAGGCGGCCGATCCCGAGCAGCGCGTGGTGGTGAAGTTCGCCCGGCGCGTGCTGCCCGTGTCACGCCAGGGGCAGGGCAGCCACTTCTTCGTGCACGAGGATGGCCGGCTCAAGGTGACGCCGCTGTTCATCGTCCTGCTGGTGGTGGAAGTGACGGATCTGCTCTTCGCGGTGGACTCCATCCCCGCGGTGCTCGGCATCACCCAGGAGGCGTTCATCGCGTATACATCCAACGTGTGCGCCATTCTGGGGCTGCGCTCGCTGTTCTTCCTGGTGTCCAAGCTGATGGACAAGTTCCACTTCCTCCAGGTGGGCCTGTCCCTCATCCTCAGCTTCGTCGGGGTGAAGATGCTGCTGACGTGGTTCGACATCCACCTGCACGAGGGGCTGTCTCTGGGAGTGATTGCCCTCATCCTGGCAGCCAGCATCGGCGCCTCGCTCATCTGGCCCCCGGCGCCGGAGCCGGGCGCGGAGGGGGAGGGGGAGGGGGAGAAGGCGCCGGAGCAGAAGCAGGATCCGGATCGCGTGAAGGGGTAGGGCTACGCTACCCCGCCGCGCGGCGGTCCGCTCTGCGCGAAGGCGGCGGAAATCGGACCCACAACAAGGCGGAAGCAAAACCCCAAGCAGGTCGCGCTGTTACCGGCTAACGCCTTGATCTCATGTCGGTTTGTTCTCCCGCCTCATCCCGTGTCGTCCCGTCTGGTTCCGTCTGATTCCGCGCTGGAGGGTCACACTGGGGGCACATGCGGACCAGATCCGTGAAGCCGCCTGCAATCAGGCACAAAGGGCAGCAGCGGTGAGACGCTCAGCAGCCAGCCGAAGCTGGAAAAGGCAAGCCCATCGCCTGAGGCAGCGGCGCGGGCATAAGCCGACGGGCGATGAAACGGCGCTGGTCACTGCCCCTGTCAAAGCTCCTGTCTCTCGCTGTATCTTCCCCATCGCATGGAACGAAAGAACCGACGCGACGGCACCCCCATACTATTGGCCGCTGGCCACAGAGCACCGCTCACTCCAGTAGAGCTTACCGCTAGAACTGATGGGTCCTTCCAGGAGTCGTTCCTCCAGGAACTCATGTTCGAGCACCCCGAGGTGCTGCCACTCGATGAAATCGAAGCAGCCTTCAAGGAACCCATCTCTGTCTGTCGCGAGATGCCAACCCTGAAGGGGCCCATCGACAACCTATTCATCACCGCAGATGGGCAGATCGTCATCGCTGAGGCCAAACTGTGGCGTAACCCGGAGGCACGGCGGAAGGTCGTCGCCCAGGCACTGGATTATGCGAGCTGCCTCTTCCGGATGAGCTACGCCGAATTC
Source organism: Hyalangium sp. (assembly GCF_045802625.1). Taxonomy (NCBI): domain Bacteria; kingdom Pseudomonadati; phylum Myxococcota; class Myxococcia; order Myxococcales; family Archangiaceae; genus Hyalangium; species Hyalangium sp. Next base: position 4,137 of record NZ_JBJMQP010000176.1, read on the forward strand.
GAGTCCGCCGCGCTGCGCGGCAACTTCGGTGACCGGCAGAAGCCGCGAAGTCTCTGGGAACTGGTGCCGGACAGCGCGCGGCTGCCTGAGCGGGAATTCATTGACGCGGTCAGTCGGAACCTGAGGAGAGGGCGCATCGTCGTCCTGATCGTCGGCGACGGAATCCGTGAAGGTGCCGAACAGCTCGTCGAAGTGCTGCAATCCCATGCTGGCTTCCACTTCACGTTCGCACTCGTCGAACTTTCGGTGTTCTCGCTTCCTGGCAGCCAGGATCGCCTTGTCGTTCCACGGACGCTCCTGCGAACGCAGACGGTCGAGCGCGCAATCGTGCGCATTGAGGACGGCCACGTTTCCGTTGCTCCGGCGAGGCCCACGCCCGTTGCCTCAGAGGCGAACCGGTTCGTCGGTAACATCAGCGCAGAGGAGTTCTTCGACGCGATGCGTGCTCGGGCTCCAGGACTGCCGGACCAACTCCGAAGCTTTCTTGAGCAGCTCTCGCTGCTGGGGGTGTACGGGGAGTTCCGCCGTGCACTCAATCTCAAGTGGGACACCCCTGATGGCAGGACTGTCAACCTCGGCATCATCCAGCGCGATGGGCAGGTCTGGACGAGCGAAGCTGGCATGGCCAGCACGGAGGAATTCGGGCGCCGCTACAATGAGGCTCTTGCCTCCGTGTGGGGGGGAACGGTCGACCCCATGCCCTGGGGTGCCCATACGAAATGGCAGGTGCGGCTCGATGGCAAGGTCCCCCGCGTCGAGTTGATTGCGAGTCACCTGGATGCCTGGGCTGAGGTTCTTCGCCGCCATCTTCCACAACTTGCGACTCAAACGCAGGAGGTATAGCTGCGCAACGTGGAGCACTCGCGTGTCCAGGTTCGCCGGTGGCGCCCGGGGAGAACGCGAACGTCGGACAGGTGAAGATGAGTCCGAGGAGCGCTTGCACCTCCAGGCTCGCGCAAGGCAACTGCTGGGACAACGCCGTGGTGGAGAGCTTCTTCAGCAGCCTGAAGAGAGAGCTGGTCCACGAGGCCGACTTCGCCACGCGCGAGCAGGCCACAGCCGCTCTGTTCGAGTACATCGAGGTCTTCTACAACCGGAAGCGCCGTCACTCTTCTCTGGGCTACTTGAGCCCGGTGAAGTATGAGCGCTTCGTCCTACCCAGTGAGTTGGCAGCGAAACGTTTCGCTCTCTGGCCCTACCCCTCATGAGGACGAAACGTTCCGCTCTCTGCCCTGCCCTCATGAGGGCTAAACGTTTCGCTCTCTGCCCTGCTTCTCATGAGGGCGGAATGTTTCGCTCTCTCTGGTCCTGCCCCTCGTGAGGGCGAAACGTTTCGCTCTCTGGCTCTGCCCCTCATGGGTGCTCGGAGGGCTGGGACTGTCCACGTAATCCCCGAAGCGGGCCCTGGCTCGGCGTGGTCGCGGGGCTGGAGTTGGGCTGGCGTCCATGAGGCAGGACCGGCATGTAACACTTGTTCTTGAACATGCTGCCCATGTACTCGCGGGCCGCCTCGCAAGTTTCTCGGTCCGCAGGCATCTCCCACCAGCAGCCTCCGTTGAGAGCCACCTGCTTCTTGTGAGGGCAGCGTCCCTTGGAATCGGGCCGAACCTGCTCCGGAAGCGGCGCGGGCAGTGTGTCCTCCGCCATCCCTTTGGGCTCTTGAAGAGGTGGGGAGGCCGTCGAGGAGGTAGACACGGCTGCATGGCCGAGCCCCGCCGTCTCCGCGTCTGTGCGGCCCGCTGCTGCTGTCTCGGCTTGCGCCAGGGAGGGCGTGTCCACCGTCTGTCTGGCCTGCACCCACCAGACCCCCACGACCACGGCCAGGACTGCCGCCGCCAGGCCGAGCCAGGGCCGCCCGATTCGCACGCTCACGCGGGGCCCAGGAGCAGCAGCCGGATCCTCCGGTGGGCGCGTCGCGATGCGTGCCCGGATGAAGCTCGGCGCAGGGGTGGCCGCCAGGGGAGGTGCCGCCTCCTGCTCCAGGGCCTCGGCCAGCTGCGCCGCGGTGCCGCGCTCCTCCGGGCGCACCGAGAGCAGGCGCAGAATCCATGTCCGCAACCGCGGTGGGATGCGCCTATCCCGCAGCAGCGCGGCGGGAGGAGCCACGGAGTCCACGTGCCACAGCCCGTGCTCGTCCCTGCGAGGCGCTGCCAGCTTCGGGTACTCGCCGGTGACGAGCCGACACGCGGTGACGCCCAGGGCGAAGAGATCATCCGCGGCTTGGGCGCGGTACTGGAGCGAGCGGTCGCGGTTGAACTCCAGGCACCAGGACTCGGGAGAGCGGTAGGCGGGAGTGCCTGGGTGCATGGCGGACGGAGTGAGGGTGGAGGCGCCCAGGTAATGGCACGCCCCGAAGTCGGTGAGCAGGGCTCGCCCATCGGCGTAGCGCACCAGGATGTTGTCTCCTTTTATGTCTCGGTGGATGGCGCCGAGGGAGTGGAGCTCCTCGAGGGCGCGGGCCAACTGGGCCAGCATCCGCACCACCTGCGGGGAGCAGCGTGGGTACAATGCCTGCTCGTAGAGGGGCGCTCCATCCACCCAATCCATGGTGAGGAAGGGATGGTGCAAGCCGCCCGGTGGCTGCCACGTCCCGGAGTCCCATAGGCGCGGGATGCTGGGGTGGCGCAGGCGCGCGAGCAGCTCTGCCTCGCGAGCAAAGCGCGGATCTCCCGGGTGCAGGGCCAGCTTGAGGGCCACGGCAGGTGCGTGCTGCTGGCCCACGGGGACGGCGCGGTACACGGCGCCAAAGGAGCCCCGGCCGGCCCAGGCCACCACGCGCCAGTGTCCTACCACGGTGCCAGCCGGGAGCAGACCCGGGTGCAAATCGGGGACGGATGCGCGCTCCATGGTGGGGCCTCGTGAAGTGCAGGGAGACGCTTCTCTCCGAGCCTCACCCGAGCCTACTCCCCGACCCACTCTCCGCACGATGGGTGGTGTGCACCGCTCACAGGCACACCCAGCCTTCTGATGCGCCTTCCGTCAATGCGCCACGGGCCTCTCCGGCTCGGCCCGCTCGGCCCCCGCCGCCACGCCTACAACCCCGGGCCGCAAGTAGTAGTGGGTCTCGAACCCGTCCAACAAGTCCAGGTACTGCTCGAGGTACCGGGTCATCAAGAAGCGCTGGCGCACCTTCTCGCGCGCCGCTTCGCCCATGCGGCGCCGCAGGTCTTCGTCGGAGAGCAGGAGCACGATGCGATCCGCGGTCTCCTCCACCGAGGAGACCAGAAAGCCATTCACCCCGTCATCAATCTGGTGGCGAATGCCGCCCACGTTGCCGCCGATGACGGGCGTCCGCTTCCACATGGCCTCGCTGACGGTCAGGCCGAAACCTTCCCGCAGGGACTTCTGCAGCACGACAGCGGCGCGGCGCTGGAGCGCGTTCACGAACGACGTGTCCTCGCCGCTCAAGATGAGGATCCGCTCCTCCTTCGCGCCCAGGAGCGATTCGTAGACCTCCGGCCCCTCGGGGTCATCGGTGGCCACGTTGCCAACGAGCACGAGCGTGCAGTCCCGCTTCCGCCGAGCGAGCTGAAAGGCGCGGATGACGCCTTGGGGGTCCTTCCAGCGATCGAACCGCGAAACCTGAACCACCAGCGGGAGGTCCAGCGGAACGCCATAGTGGCGAAGGCGCCGCTCCACCTCCCCTTCCGGCAGCTCGCGGTTGAGGATGCTGAAGGGATCAATGGCCGGCTGGAAGATGAGCTGCGGCACACGCAAGGGCTGGAGGTACTCCTCCGCGCTGGCAATCAGCGCGTCGTATTGCTCGATGTAGCCAGCGAGGTACTCCCAGATCTCCCGGCTGGGCTGCGCCGTGTCGATGTGACAGCGCCAGATCCACGGTCCGCGCTTTCGCGAGAACTGCACCAGCGGGAGCGGCTGCGGATCGTGCACGACGACGTAGTCATGGTCGAAGCGGTTTCGGACCGCGTTCTGGAACGCCACATCCTCATAGATCTCTTTCTTGATGTCGGTGAGGCGGATGGGAGCGCCTTGAAGCGCGTTGTGCATCTTCTTCGTGATGCTGAAGAAGTCCGGTGGGCCCTGGATGATCCGCCACTCGGCGTCGAGCCCCAACGTGCGCATCAGCAGCGTCAGCGAGGAGAGGATCTCCGCCACGCCGCCACCATAATAGGTCGAGTTCACGTGGGCGACGCTGCGTCCGGCAAGCTGCCGCCCCTTGGCCATGATCCGCTCAACTGCCTGCTGGCCGATGAAGGGCTCGTAGTCCTCCACGGTGATGATCGCATGTCGGCTTTGCATACGCTCCTCCCTCAACCCCATTTCACCCGTCTGCACCGTGAAGCCTCACATCGCCGTCTGGACGTACACCAGGTTGGGGCCATCGTAGGTCGGCCGGTAATAGGTGGACCCGCATCTCTGATACACGGTGCCCGCGGAGACGACCTCGGCGCATCCAGCGGGCAGCGTGGCCACCACCGCGGCCGTCCCTACCACGGCGGCGGTTCCCACCACGGCTGCCGTGGTGGCCGCACCCGCATAGGCCGCACCCGTATAGGCCACTCGACGCGTGGTGCGGCGGGCCACTCCCGCATAGCTCACGGGCGTCATGGGCCTGCCAACCACGGCCAGGGCCTCGCTCGCCACGAGCACGAGCGCAAGTGAGAGGGCAGAGAGGTGAGTGCGGTTCATTTCTTGTCTCCTTGCGTCCCCGGGGAGGCCTGCTCCCCGAGGAAACTGATGCGCTTGGCGTCGCTGGGCGGCGTGAAACGGAACACCGTGTCGTCGAACCTGGGCGAGAAGTTCCAATGCGAGAACTCGACCTGGAACTCGGGCGAGCCCTGGACCTTCTTCGAGGTGATCACGAACTTGCACGGCACGGGCCTGGGTCCGTCTTCGATCCAGATCTGCCAGTCGGTCTCGTTTCCGCGAAACGCCAGGTGGTGGCAGGCAACTCCGCGGACGGCGTCCGCTCCCAGGTCGCTCCCCGAGACGACGTCCTCCATCAGGACATCATAGGGGTTGCTGTAGAGCAGGTCCGCCGCGGGCGCCTCGATGCCCAGCCGCTCTCTCGCCGCGTCGATCGCCTCGTCGATGGTGGCCGGGGCGGCAGAGGTCGCGTAGTAGTGTTTGTTCTTCCCGTACAAGGTGAAGCTGTGTCCGTCGTAGTAGAACTCCGCGTCCGCCTTCTCTCCGCGCCGGTCGCTCCTGAGCTTGTCGGGGCGCTTGAGGCGAACATCGCTCGAGTGCTCGAACTCCACTTTCTCTCCCGTCTTGAGCACGGCCTCTGTCGAGCCATCCGCCTGGACGCTGAACTGCGGCTGGCTGGCGAGGAAGTCGCTCATCCTCTTGAGGAGCGCGCCGGCCTTGGGATCGACGCCATGCTGCTGGGCGCCTTCCGCCTGCGAGGCGGCAGCCCAGGCGCTTCCTCCCGCGAACGCGGCGAGCACCGCGATCGACCCGACCCACCGCCGCACGAGCGTGGCGGTTCCAAGATGCTGCCCCCCTAGCACTGGTTTCCCCATCTTCGCCTCCGGCCGCACCTCACGGGGCCCGAATGGCGGGGCCATGGATTCGCGGGCTGCTCAGAATCTGATGAGCAACACCTGGAGAATCAACCGCAGCCACCCTCCCCGCACTTCGACCGGAAGAGATACCCCCACAGCAGTCGGCTGCCCTGGTGGACAGGCCATTCCATGCTCCGGCGGACGGGGAACGGAGCGCCCGCTGCGTGCCGGCGCTCCTCCCTCCCTTTCATCGCCGGCGGCGCATGAGAGAAGCGCCTGGCCGCCCTCGTGCCCTGTAATGCGGCTCCGAGCCGCGGTTCGCCCTCGCCGCTAGGGCGCGCAGTACCCGTTCATGCAGCGCTCGCCCGAGGCGCAGTCGTAGTTCGAGGTGCACGCCGCGCTGGAGCCCGAGCCCGGCTGGCAATAGCCAATCTGACACGTGAAGCCGGAGGGGCACTCCGCGCCCGTGATGCAGTGCTCGCGGCACTGGCCATTCACGCAGTCGTGCTGAGCGGGGCATTGGGTGTTGGTGACGCACTGGTTGGACGGTGCCGGGCGGCACAGCCCCGACTGGCACGTCTTCCCAGCCGAGCACTGCGAGTCCGCGCTGCACCCGTGGTAGCAGACGGCGTTGACACAGTAGTTGCCATAGCCGCAGTCGCCGTTCTGGCGGCAGTCCGAGCCCGTATCCGGCCCCGGAGGAGGCGGCGGCCTGCTTCCGCCCGAGCCCGGCCACCACCCGCCTCCCTGCTGGGGAGGAGACGCCGGGTCGCAGTAGCTGTCATTGCTGCACGAGCCGCCGCTGCTGCAATCCCTGTCGCGAGCGCAGGACTGGCAGCACACGCCGTCGATGCACATCTGCGCGCCGGGGCATTGAACGTTGGAAGTACAACGCTGTGCTTCCCGGGCGGCATCTCGACACGTGCCGTGGCGGCAGTACTGGTCGGCGTGACAGTCAGCGGAGTCGTGGCAGGAAGGGTACTCGTCCTCGCACCAGGATCCGTCTTCATAGCCACTGATGACGCACCCGGAAGACAGCGCGAGTGCGAAAAGAGATACCAGCCAGGACAGGCGGGAGGGGGGCTTCGGCATGGAGAGCTCCGAACGAAGGGGGTGCTGGCAAACCGTTCTTGGTTTGGTGCCCTGGGTCTCCAGAGCCGTCGAAGTTGATCAAAATTCTTTTCGGAAGAACTCTGGGAGCCTCCGCCGAGCCCAGTGCACCCCGCGCTGTCTCCACGCCAACAGGGGGTCATCCCGACGGGACCCATTACAGCACCGTGCGCTCGCCTTATCTATCTGTGCGCAAAGGAGCCGACCATGAAACGATTCAAAGCAGTCTTGACGCTGATGGCGGTGGTATTCACCGGGTGCTACAGCACTTACGATCCCTACTACTACGACTACGCCTATTACGACCCATACTATTATGGCTATGACTCGTATTACGCCTACTCCTGGGTCGATCCCTACGGCACCTACTACTACTCTGATCCGACCACGCAGGCGATCGATCTAAACGCGGCCGCAGCCTCGATCGCTGGCCGGGCCAACACCTATTTCACCCCTGCCGGGTGTGCGGTGGCGACGTCCTCGGGCCCCATGGTGAATTACACCTTCACCAACTGCGATGGCGCCTTCGGGCTGATGTCGGTCTCCGGGACCGCGCAGCTGACACTCTCGGAGAGCAACGGCCAGCTGGGCTTCACTGCCAACTCGACGGACCTGAACGCGGGCGGACACCCCTATATCCTCGACCTGAACGGGACCGCCACACGCGCGGGCACCCAGCGGCAGGTGGCGATGACGTCGCACAGCCGCGCTTCGGATCAGGTCGACTCCCGAGACGCGCAGATGACCGTGACCTGGGAGGAGGGGAGTGGGTGCGTGACCATGAATGGCCAGGGCGGTAGCACCCGCGGCGGCATGACCACCAACTCGACCATCACTGACTACCGTCGCTGCGCGAACCAGTGCCCCACCGCGGGCAAGGTGTCGGTGGAAGGCCCGAGCGGCGTCTTCACCACGGAGTTCAATGGCTCCTCGACCGTCGAGGTGAAAGCCCCTAACGGGCACACGAAGAACTACGATCTCAAGTGCCAGTGACCGGAACCCCGGCTCAGCGCGGCTCCTGACGGCAGGCCCGGAGACCTCTTCGGGCCCAAGGAGCCGCGCTCACCGCTTGGAGGGGAGTGGGGTCCACCACGGCCGCGAAGTCCCCAGCCCCTGTGTTTTGCTTGCAACGCGGGCAGAACCCGGCCAATTGTGGGGGGCATGTCCACGACGACCACGGAGGGCATCCGCATCACCGTGAAGCCGGCCTACTGGCCGGAGCGCAGCGCCCCGGACTCGGGGCATTACGCCTTCATGTACACGGTGGAGATCGCCAACGTGGGCACCCAGCCCGCACAGCTGCGCGCCCGCCATTGGGTCATCACCGACGCCCACGGGAAGGTGGAAGAGGTGAAGGGCGAGGGCGTGGTGGGCAAGCAGCCGCGGCTCGGCCCGGGCGAGCGCTTCGAGTACACGAGCTGGGCCATGCTGCGCACGCCCTTTGGCTCCATGCGCGGCAGCTACCAGATGGTCCGCTCCAACGGGCAGGAGTTCGAGGCGCGGATTGGCGAGTTCGCCCTCACCCTGCCCAACGCCCTGCACTGAGCCCATGCCGACACCGAAGAAAGGGTTGTTGCTGGTCAACCTGGGCACGCCGGACGCGCCGCGGTCAGGCCCGGTGCGCCGCTACCTGCGCGAGTTCCTCAGCGATCCGCGCGTGCTGGACATCCACCCCGTGGGGCGCTGGCTGCTGCTCAACCTGTTCATCCTCCCCACGCGGCCGGCCAAGAGCGCCGAGGCCTACCGCAAGGTCTGGATGAAGGAGGGCTCGCCGCTGCTCGTCTACAGCCGGCAACTGGAGGCCGCCGTGGCCCAGCGCTTCCAGGGCGAGTACGAGGTGGAGCTGGCCATGCGCTACGGCAACCCGTCCCTGCCGGACGCGGTGAAGGCGCTCCGCTCGCGCGGGGTGAAGGAGTTCATCGTCCTGCCGCTCTATCCGCAGGAGGCCACCTCCTCCACCAGCTCCACGCTGGCGCGGGCCTACGAGGTGCTCACGGACGCGTGGGATGTGTCTCCGGTGCGCGTGGTGCCGGCGTTCCATGATCACCCGGGCTTCCTGGACGCGTTTGCCCAGGTGGCCCGGCCCGTCATCGCCGAGGCTCGCGCGGACCACGTCCTCTTCAGCTACCACGGGCTGCCCGAGCGCCACATGCGCAAGAGCGATCCGTCCGGCCAGCACTGCCTGGCCTCGGCCGGGTGCTGTGAGGTGCTCACGGACGTCAACCGCCACTGCTACCGCGCGCAGTGCTTCGCCACCACGCGCGGGCTGGCCGAGCGCCTGGGGCTCTCCAAGGAGGGCTACACCGTCTCCTTCCAGTCGCGCCTGGGGCGCACCCCGTGGATCAAGCCGTACACGGATCTGGTGCTGCCGGAGCTGGCCAAGAAGGGCGTGAAGCGGCTGGCGGTGATGTGCCCGGCCTTCGTCGCCGACTGCCTGGAGACGCTCGAGGAAGTGGGGCTGCGCGCCAACGAGCAGTTCCTCGAGTGCGGGGGCGAGTCGCTGACGCTCGTCCCCTCGCTGAACGCCCACCCTGCGTGGGTGGAGGCGGTGGTCCGCCTCGTGCGAGAGGCAGACGCGCCAGCCGCACAGGCAGAAACCCGCCCCCTTCAGCCGCTCCATTAGGCTGGATCGACAGGCCACCCAGCAGGGGCCCAGAAGGAGAGCACTCCGCTTGCCGCGAGACCGGCGATGGTGCTGGGAGAGTCTCTGTCAGCCTCCGAGGCCCATTCCATGGAGTGTCCGTTCTGCCAGCAGGGGGAGTGCATCAACCCGGCGCATGCGGTGGCCGCCCCTCCAGACAGGGACGCGGGAGGGCGGCCGTTCGCCCCCCTGGATGGCAATGCCTTGCAGAAATGGCAGAGCCTCCTGGACCGCATTCGACTGCGGCGGCTCAAGTTCCCAGCGGGGCTGCACCGCATCGAGGTGACGACCGGCACCCAGGATGTGACGACCGCCACCCGGAAGATGTTCGTGTTCGAGCACGCCCGGCAGTGGCGGGGATACAGCCAGGACCAGTACGGGTGAGGGGAAGCTTGGGGGGCTTCTTGGCGTGAGGGCTGCCCCAGGCCGCGGAGTGTTGAGGCTTCCGCCGGCACAGGCTCAATTAGTCCACGATGAAAAGCCTGGCCCCTGTCTCTGTCGACGAGCGGTGTGCCCCGTCGTCATCGGAGACCTGGTAGCTCATCATCGGCCCGAGCTCGAAACGTCGGCCGTCCTGCAACTCCGTGAGCAGCGTTCCCTCGAGCACGAGCAGGATATGTCCGCGGCTGCACCAGTGGTCCGCCACGTACCCAGGTGTGTACTCAACGAGCCGGACCCGGATGTCTCCCGCCTGGAGCGTCCGCCAGAGCGCCTTCCCTGAGGCCCCCGGGTGCTCCATGGGCTGGATGGCGCTCCAGTCCGTTGTGCAGAAGGGAATGTTCGAGATTTTCAGAAGTGGCTCCTTCCAGCGGGGGGGACGTGCGCCCCAGCCTTCCAGGAGAGAGGCCGGGCCTTCACTCTACAGATGTTGACAACCTCGTGCCGCGCGCCGCCCTGGGCGAGAGACGCCAGAGGGGCACGCTGGGGACACATGAAGAAAACGACGACAAAGAAAAACCCAGCAACCCGTTGAGGTTGCTGGGCTTCTCGGGATGGAGGCGGCGGGAATCGAACCCACGCCGGGCGGTGCAAAACCTCTAGCAGAATCGCGCCCTTACCTCGTAACCGCCCGGAATGCTTTGGAGTCGTTATCCCGCCGCGTCCCGTCTTGTCCCGTCCTGTTGCAGCCCGTTCCGCACGTTCCTGCGACATACGTGCAACATGGCGGAGGCCGAACCCTCACGCCCACGGGGGCACATGCGGCCCCTCCGTCCCGCGGCTTTCGGCAACGACCTGAAGGCGTGCACCTCGGACCCTTGCGCGGGCCCTTACGCCAGCCCGCCCGAGCCCATATCGTGCGATGGAGCAACCTACGGCCATGCAGTCAACCTGCCGGCCAGGGCTGCAACGGCCGCAGCATGCCGGCCCGGTCCAGCAACTCGTGGACGCGAGCGGCCAGCGCGACGTGCTCCGGGTTAGAAGCGGTAAACCGCTCGTGGGTGAGGGTGATGAGGGTGCCCTTGTCCTCCACCAGCTCGATGCGCACAGGGGCAGGCAGTGGGGGCACCTTGCCTCGCAGCCGCGAGAAGTACATGACCCAACCTACGAAGGTGCCCGGCTTCGCTTTCTCCGTCACGCTGTCCCGGTGCGCCTCGGATGTGGCCACTCCCCACTCAGGGTCCCAGGCCAGGGCCATGGCGCGCAGCACCTCGGCCATAACGGGCGCGGTCAGTACCCGGTCCGCGATGGGACCTTCAGCGTAGGGTTGGACCACGCAGGTAGCTGGAAGCCGGAGGGAGGATGAACCGCACGTCCCTCTGACGGAGGATGTTTCCTCAAGGTTGTCACCCGTCCACAACCAGAACGTGAATCCATCACCGATTTTGTTTTCCTTCTCTCCGAAAAGCTTCGTGAAGGTTGCCGCATCTGGAGTGAACTGGAGTTTGCGCGCCTCATCGAAGGAGTCCGCAGTCTCGTACCAGCGGGTCCACGCCGGGTCGCAGCGCCCCAGGAGGTGGAAGAAACGCTCCGCGCGTCGTGCGCAAGCCTGGGCGGTTTCAGGCCGGGCGAGCCAGTAGGAACCAGCGTAATACGTTTCGATCATCGGACGGCTATCCCTCATGGGGTCGGGGGGGTTGGGGGAATATGAACGACCTCGATATCTCCGAGACCGTTAGCCCTGAACAGCTTCCTGAGTGCACCCGCGAGTTTCTCCTCAGCGACGATCCACCGGATGGGCGTTCCATTGGCGACTTCGAACTGGCGTTGCGCCTGTTGAAGTAGCTTGGGGCCACCCTCGAAGCTCCCGCGAAAGTTCAGCTGCTTATCGATCCACTGCGCGTAGCCGGTGGCCTTGACCTCGAGCAGTACGCCCTTGTCGAACCCATCGAAGTCCACCTCCTCGTCACCCACCTTGACGCGGTAAGCGTAGCCCTTGGGCGCCCCCGTCCTCTGGGCTTGATAGGTCCGGGCGCTCTCGGACATATGCTCGTTCACCTGGACCCATTCACCCGGCCCACCGGGGCTGGGCGGCGCAGCCTGCGCGCCAGCCTTGCCGCCTGAGCTGTCGCGCGCCTCCATGGCGACTGCGCTGGGGGCTAGCGCGATGGTGACGCCATCGGCATTGATGGCGACAGACTCCACCTGAGCCAGCGCTGGGGCTGTGAAGTAGATGCCCAGCTGCGTCTCGGCCACCACCGCAGCCTGCCCGGCTCCCGGCAACTTCGGCAGCGTCGCCGCCATCCCCGTCGTCGTGTTGCCCAGGGCCACCATCGCCAGCATGACGAAGGCTCGCGCCGCCTTCTCCCCCATCGTGTCCCCGAACTTCTCTCCGGCCACAGAGATGGCATCAAAGGTGGTGGCTTGATCCACTTCCTTCATCAGCACCAGCCACCCATCAATGAGGCGCCACACCATGTCCCAGCCCAGGTAGGCCATGGCCCCCGCCGTCAGCAGCGCGGCGATGCCCTTGCTCACCGGCTCGGGCAGTGCGAGCAAGATCGCGTACAGGGTTAGGCCGCCCACTACTGTCGCCACCACCGCCTGGGGGTTCACCATCCGGGCGAGTTCCTCCTTCATGGCCCCCAGCACCTTGCTGTGAGCAATCGCCATGGCCAGCGCGTACTTGGCATCCCCATCCAGGAAGGGCTTGTCCACCAGCAGGCGCAGGCAATCTCCGCCTCCCCACCCCTGCTCGCACCACAGCAGGTAGCGGCGCTTCAGCTCGTCGTCCTCGGGCAACAGGCGCAGGTTCTTGGTGCTCCCCGGCTCCGAGGCCATGAGGCGCTGGCTCCTGCCCTCGTACCGGTACCAGCCGCTTCTCTCGGGCAGTCCGAATACCTGCCGGGCGTGCTCCAGGGGCCGATCCACTGGAGGCACAGAGGGGGCATGTTGCGCGACAGCCTTCTTGAACTGCTGGTCGCTCATCGCCACCGGCTCGACGTCGCGGCGCGGAGTGTGGACGAGGGGCTCGCCCTGGCCTGTCTCCAAGCGGACGACGATCTTCATTGGAGCGGTGCACCCTGAGAGGAACGCGAACAGCAGCACAACCGCCCAGCGCAGCATGTGGAGCCTCCTGGCCATGGCCCCCGCGCGCCGGGAGCACGACCCGAGATTACAGGGGAGCCATGACATACCCATCAATCACGGGGGATTGTGGACACCTGGAGCGGAGGGAACGTCACCCCATCAGATGGCACCTGCAGCGCAGCCCCTCTCCGTGCCCCCGGAGTGCGTGCAGATCGCCTCCAAGGCTTCACGGCCTCTGGCCTCTCACGGCATGGCGCCTCGCCTCCTGGAGACAGGCGCAAGGCGTCCCACCTTCAGCAGTCGGGAGAGTTTCAACCGTGAAGGGGCAAGGCGAGGAACAGGACAATCTCCTGTGGGCCATCTACGAAGAGCCGCGGGGGCTGCCCGAGTCCGGGAACGAGATCCATACCTGGATTAGCACCAAGGCGCCCGCTCAAGCGGCGCGGGCGCGCGCTGTGACCATGGAGGCCACCCAAGCCATGCTGGGCTACGGGCGAACGCGCATCTGGCCCCGGCGAACTCCACCTCGCCGGGCGTCAGCGCGTGCGTCCACAGCTCGCGTACCACTGTCTCCCCGTGCGCTCTGTCCTCGGTGCGGGACCGAGGCGCACACTTCTTGTCGGCGATGCTCTCGAGTGCATGGCCATACAGGGAGGTCCCTGGGTGATCACCTGGCGAAGGGCCGTTGCCCGTGCACGCAGTTCCGGGCCGCTCAGCTCTCCCATTGCGGCAGGCCGGGGCGCACCTCCGATCCTGCCCTATCCCACCCGCGGTTTCGCCGCGAATCGTCGCCCCCCCGGGACTGCACGGCATTTCAGGGGGTGACAACACGGGCACGGCAGTCATCTATCCAGCGCATCAAGAACTACAGATTGCATAGCAATACCAGCAACTTACAAGGCGGCACGACAGGATTAAGTGGATTCGTCGTGCCGCTCCCGTTGACACCTTCGGGATCGCGGTTACGGTGAGTTCGTCTCCGCCCGCCCCCTGAGCATGGAGCCAGGCTTCGCGGGCGAAGACACACATGCCTATGAACGCTGTGACTTCAATCGACTCCAAGACCACGCCGACCATCGAGAACGCGAAGAAGTGGATGCTCACGATGGCCGAGCGCGGCGAGTACGCAAAGAACACCGCACGCTTCCGGGTAGGCGCAATCGACGCACTGACCTCGGTGCTGGGCGAAGAGGAGCCGCGCGACCCAAAGTCGGTGCTCGAAAAGCTTTCGGACCTCGCGGCACGCTGGTCGCGTGTGAACAACGGCAAGTCGCAGACGGCCGCGGAGTATGAATCCAGAGCGCGGAGCCTGTTGCGCGACTACCTCGCGTTCCTCGACGACCCTACGAAGTTCAAGCCGAGCAACCGCCCCACCACGCCGAGGCCTGTCCGCTCCAAGAAGGAAAAGGCGCCGACAGATGCCGATCATCAAGCTGAGGAGGCCGCACCCGCGGCGCAGCGCACGCCAGCGCCGGAGGGACTGCGCACGTTCACCGTTAAGCCCAGCGGGGCGGTGTTCGAGTACAGGATGCCGCCCGAGGGGCTGACGATAGCTGAGGTCATCAAGGTCGCGTTCCACCTTGTCACCATGGCCAACGACTTCGACCCTGCGGGAGGCCAGGTGCCGAACTTCTCGATCGTCCCGAGGAACGGCGGCCCACAGCAGTAGCTGATGATGTTCGTTACTCCGAGTTCGTGCGGCCATCCAACAGACATGCCGGAGACGTTATGTCCCGGCTCGGTCCGTCGCAGCGTTCACGCCGCGTCGAGCCGGCGCTTCAACGCCTCGTATAGGTGCTGCTCCTCGGCATTCGCGCCATGCGGCATCTGCCGGTAGCGCACGAAGTAACCAAGGTTCGAGTAGTACTGCTCGCTTGGCGCGCCCATCGGGAACGCATCACCGAAGCGAAGCGCGCCCTCTCACGACTGGAGGGACTTCAGGCCACTCTCGAACTCCCGCCATGCGCGGTACCTGTCGCACTCTCGATCGCCCCGTGAACGCCGCGCCACCGACTTACCTCCGCGGGAGCGACGGCCTGCCCGTCCACACCCACCTGAGCCCGGACACGCGCAGAGAGGAGGACGGGGTTCTCGACCGCCCCTCTGTTCCGGCGTGCGACATACGTGCAACACGGATGGAGGAAGCCGCTAACCATCCGTAACCACGGACCAAAAAAGTGGAGGCGGCGGGAATCGAACCCGCTGGCTACTTCTTCGGCTCGGGCTGCAGCAACTGCGCGGGAGCCGAGTCCAGCGCGGTGAGCTTCAGCTTGAGCGTGCCCGGTGGCACCAACGTCGCGGCCTGATCCGGCGACGGCGGGGTGTAGCCCTCCGTCTTCGAGGAGAGCGTGCCCTCCCAGGAGCGCCACCGGCCCGCCTTCACCAGGAACTCGCCGCGCCCGGTGAATGTCACCTCCGCGGTGACGGGGCGCTCGGCCGCGCTCTTCGGCGCCTCCTTCGGCTCTTCCTTGCCCTTGCCCTTGCCCTTGGGCGCCTTGATCGGGGCCTTCTCCGTGTGCTCGTCGGCGGCCGCGGCCGGCGGCAGGATGCCGCTGACACGCTCGAGCATGTCGTACTCGATGGTGGCGATCCGCTCGTCTCCCTCGGAGACCAGCGCCGAGAGCTTCACGGTGTTGTGCCGCTCCGCCTTCTTCTCGGCGAAGTCCCGGCCCAGGCGGGCGGTGTCCACCAGCTCGAGCCCCAGCGACCAGGTGTCTCCCTGGCGCACGGCGTCCTTGGGCAGCTCCATCACCAGCGTGGCCAGGTTGCGGTCCACGTTGTTGAGCCCATCGAGCATGAAGCCTCGCTCGCTGAAGGTGCCCTGATCCGTGGGGGCCTTGGCGCCCTCGGGGGCCAGGCGGAGCATCCGCTCTCCCGTCTTGGGGCGCTGGAGCACGTAGACGGTGGCCGCGCTCGGAGTGCCCTCCAGCTTGAGGGCCACGGGAGCGCCCTCGGCCAGCTTCCAGCGCAGCGTCACCTTGTTGGGATCCGCCGGAGGTGGAGGCTTGGGCGCCGCGGGCTTGGGAGGCTCCTTGTAGTCGGCGGGGCGGGGAATGGGCTCGAGTTGGCCGGGCGGCTTGTCATTGCACGCGGCCAGGGCACCCAGGGCGAGGAGGAGGCAGAGGAGACTTCGCTTCACGGCGATACGCTCCTTACGAGCAGGCAAGGGCGGGATATCGGAGAGCGCGCGGCGCATCAAGCCTCAGGAGTCCGAGGCGCCGCCGCGCGCGCCAGCCGGTCCCGTACCGCCAGTCCCAGCCCCTGGGCCGGCGGCAGGCACGCCACCAGCACGTCCAGCCCCGCCATGTCCGCCTCCCGCAGGCGCAAATAGAGGAGGCGGGCGGCGCCGGCCGCATCCTCGGGGATGTCGAAGCGCACGAAGTCCCGAGGCAGGGCCAGCCGGGCCGGACCGAGCACCCCCACCTGAAGTCCTTGGAGACGCAACGATTCGGCGCGGGCGATGGCCTCGGAGGGCTCGACGAGCACCACGCCCACCCGAGGGGCGTAGTGGGAGGCCAGCGAGCCGGAGACGCGCACGGTGGACGAGGCGCGGACGGGGACGGGGCGCCCGAGCACGCGCTCCAGCTCCTCGGCGGCCAGGCCTCCCGGGCGGAGGATGGCGGGGGCGCCGGAGCTGAGATCCACGATGGTGGACTCGACGCCCACCGTGCAGGGGCCTCCGTCGAGGATGAGATCCACATCGTCACCGAGATCCAAGCGCACATGCTCGGCGGTGGTGGGGCTGACCCGGCCGAAGCGGTTGGCGCTGGGCGCGGCCAGTCCTCCTCCCAGGGTGCGCAGCACGTCCAGGGCCACCGGGTGCGAGGGGACCCGCAGGGCGACGGTGTCCTGGCCTCCGGTGACGGCATCCGTGGCGCGGGGCGTGCGCGGCAGCACCAGGGTGAGCGGGCCCGGCCAGAAGGCCTCGGCCAGGCGCCGGGCCTCCGGGGGGATGTGGCGGGCCCAGTCGGGCAGGGCCTCGACGCCGGCCAGGTGGATGATGAGCGGGTGGGTGGCGGGGCGGCCCTTGATGGCGAAGACGCGGCGCACGGCCAGCTCGTCCTCGGCATTGGCGGCCAGCCCGTACACGGTCTCCGTGGGCAGGGCGACGACCCCGCCCCGCTGGAGGATTTCCACTGCGCGATTCAGAAGCTCCGGAGTAAGCATGCGCGGCCTTCACTGTCGCGGCCTGGAGGGGTCATGGGCAAGTCGTTGATGTTCGACGCACGCAGCCGGATGCCAGTGCCCGCCTCGGAGCTGTTCGCCTGGCACACACGGGAGGGAGCCCTCGAACGGCTGATGCCCCCCTGGGAGTCCGCGGAGCTGGTGGAGCGCAGCGGCGAGGGCCTCCGCGAGGGCACCCGGGTGGTGATGCGGATGCGGGTGGGGCCGCTGTGGCAGACCTGGGTGGCCCGGCACACGAAGTATATCCAGGACTCGCTCTTCCAGGACGAGCAGGTGTCCGGCCCCTTCGCGCAGTGGGTGCACACCCACCGGTTCTGGCCCGAGCCGCCGTCCTCCTCGGTGCTGGAGGATGAGGTGATCTACGCGCCGCCGCTGGGAGTGGCGGGCCGGGCCTTCGGCGGTGGAATGATCCGGCGCCGGCTGGAGCGGATGTTCGCGTACCGGCACGCGGTGACGCGCGAGGATCTGCGGCGGCACGCGGCCTACGCGGGGCAGGGGCCGCTCACGGTGGCGGTGACGGGCGCCACGGGGTTGATGGGCAGCGCGCTGGTGCCCTTCCTCACCACGGGGGGACACCGGGTGCGGCGGCTGGTGCGAGGGCGCGTGGACGCGGCGCGCGGGGACGTGGCCTGGAACCCGGACAAGGGAGAGCTCGACACGGCGGCGCTGGAGGGCGTGGACGCGGTGGTGCACCTGGCGGGGGCAACCGTGGCCCAGCGCTGGACGCCCGAGGTCAAGCAGCTCATCCTCCGCAGCCGCACCGAGGGCACGCGAGTGCTGTGCGAGGCGCTTGCCCGGCTCCAGAAGAAGCCCCAGGTGCTGGTGTGCGCGGGGGCCATCGGCTTCTACGGGGACCGGGGAGACGAGGTGGTGACGGAGGTGAGCCCCCCGGGCGAGGGCTTCCTGGCCACCGTCTGCCGCGAGTGGGAGGCGGCCTCGGCGCCCGCGGAGGAGGCGGGCATCCGGGTGGTGCACCTGCGCATCGGCGTGGTGCAGGACGCCAGGGGCGGGGCGCTGGCGAAGCTGATGACGCCCACCCTCCTGGGCGGCGGGGGGCCGATAGGGGGTGGCCGGCAGTGGATGAGCTGGGTCTCACTGGAGGACGTGCTGGGGCTCACCCAGTTCGCCCTCTTTCACTCGGAGTTGAAGGGGCCGGTGAACGTGGTGGCTCCCGACGCGGTGCGCCAGGGGGAGGTCGCCCGGACGTTGGGGCGGGTGCTCTCCCGGCCGGCGGTGTTACCCCTGCCAGCGGCGGCGGTGCGCGCCCTCTTTGGAGAGATGGGGCAGGAGACCTTGCTGTCCAGCGCCCACGTCCGCCCCGAGGTGGCCGAGCGCCTGGGCTACTCCTTCATCCACCCCCGGCTGGAGGACGCCCTGCGCTTCACGCTCGGGCATACGACGGCGGGAACCGAGTTCATGCACGCGCCGTCTCCTGTCGGTTCTTGACAAATCACCCCGCTGTTTGAATTAAGACGCGCGTTTTCGCACGGTACAGAGGGACCCGGATGATCCAAGTCGAAGGGCTCACCAAGTACTACGGCGAGCATGTTGCCGTAAGAGATCTCGCCTTCACCATCAACAAGGGCGAGGTCATCGGCTTTCTCGGCCTCAACGGCGCGGGCAAGTCGACGACGTTGAAGATCCTGGGGTGTGTGCTGTTGCCCACCTCCGGACGCGTCGTCATCGATGGGTACGACGCGGTGCGCGATCCGCACGAGGTGCGCAAGCGCATCGGCTTCCTGCCCGACACGCCGCCGCTCTATGACGAGATGACGGTGGGGGAGTACCTCGCCTTCGTCGCTCAGCTGCGCGGGGTGGCGCCCCACGAGGCGCGCTCCCGTGTCATCGAGGCCGAGGAGAAGACGGCCCTGCGCGAGGTGGACGGGGCGCTCATCTCCACGCTCAGCCATGGCTACCGGCAGCGTGTGGGGGTGGCGCAGGCGCTGGTGCACCGGCCCGCGTTCCTCATCCTGGACGAGCCCACCAGCGGCCTGGATCCGGCGCAGATCCGCGGCATGCGCGAGCTGATCCGCGGCCTCAAGGGCGCGCACACGGTGCTGGTCTCCAGCCACATCCTCCCGGAGATCAGCGAGACGTGCGATCGGCTGCTCATCGTCCACAACGGCCAGCTCGTGGAGCAGGGCACAGAGGAGGAGCTGGCGCGCAAGCTGGGCGCCGGCTCCATCGAGGTGGAGGTGCGCGGAGACAAAGCCAGGGCCGTGGAGGCGCTGTCGAGCCTGGGCCCGGTGAGGGTGGCGTCCGAGGACGGCGGGGTGGTGTGCTTGAATGTGGAGGCCTCGCCGGAGCTGAGGCCTCGCGTGGCGCAGGCGGTGGTGGGCGCCGGGCTGGAGCTGCTGCGGCTGGATCGCGGCACCCAGCGGTTGGAGTCCATCTTCCTGAGGCTGACGCAAACCGGAGGGGCCAAGGCCCCGGAGGTGGCATCGTGAAGGCGTTGCTGATCGCACGCCGCGAGCTGGCGGGGTACCTGCGCACGCTCAGCGGCTACATCATCATCGCGGCGATCCTCGCGTTGAACGGGCTGTTCTTCAACGCGTTCGCGCTGGGCAAGACGGCCGAGCGCTCCGCGGTGGTGCTGTCCAACTTCTTCTACTACTCGAGCGGCTTCACCATCGTCGCCTCGGTGTTCATCTCCATGCGCCTGCTGGCCGAGGAGCGCCAGGCGGGCACGCTGCCGCTCTTGTACTCCTCGCCGCTGAGAGACAGGGACATCGTCCTGGGCAAGTATCTGGCGGGGCTGGTGTTCCTGGCGGTGTACCTGGTGTGCACGCTCTACATGCCGGTGCTGGTGATGGTGCACGGGAAGGTGTCCGGGGGGCACATCTTCGCGGGCTACCTGGGGCTGCTGCTGCTGGGCAGCGCGTCGCTGGCGGTGGGCACGTTCGGCTCGGCGCTGGCGCGCAACCAGGTGATGGCGGCCATCCTCACCGCCGTCATGCTGGTGGCGCTCATCCTGTGCTGGCTGCTGGCGCGCATCGCCGAGCAGCCGCTGTCGGACGTGTTCAGCGCCATGTCGCTGTGGAACCAGCACTTCCCGCCCTTCCAGGCGGGCCTGGTGCACGTGCGAGACGTGGCCTACTACCTCGTGCTCACCTACGCGGCGCTCTTCGGAGCCACCCGGGTGCTCGAGGCGCGGAGGTGGCGATGAACTCCCGTGCGAGCAGTCTTCCCCTGAGCATCTCCTTCGCCGCGGTGGTGGTGGTGGGCCTCATCGCCGAGCGCATCGCCGGCGCGGGCGCCGCGCTCACCGCCACCGTGGCGCTGCGCACCGTGCTGCTGCTGGGCCTCATTGTCTGGGGCGGCCTGAGGATGGCCCAGGCCAGCGGCGAGCGCCGCGTGCTGTGGCGCTGGGTGCTCGTCTGCTACGCGGTGGGCTTCGTGGGCCTGCTGCTGTTCACCGCCCAGTCGGAGCTGGGGGCGCGGCTCTGGGGCGTGCCCATGTCCCAGTCCTCGCCGAAGCTGGCGGTGACGTTCCAGGCGCTCTTCCCGGCGCTGCTCGTGCTGTCCCTGGTGCCGCTGGCGCTGCTGGAGGCCTCGGCCGCCGCCATGGCGCGGGCACCGGTGATGGAGACGGCCCGGGCGCGCGGGGCGCTGTTCTCCGGCCTGGGCACCGCCTGCGTGCTCATCTTCAGCTTCTCGGCCATGTACGTGGCCTCGCAGCGGGACGTGTCGTGGGATCTGTCCTACTTCCGCACCGCGAAGCCGGGCGAGTCCACGCGGAAGATCGTCCGCGGCCTCACGGATCCGCTGCAGGTGACGCTGTTCTTCCCGCCGGCCAACGAGGTGGGCGAGGCAGTGGCGCAGTACTTCCGCGAGCTGGGCCAGGAGTCTCCCCAGCTCCAGGTGGAGCGGCTGGATCAGGCCGTGGAGCCCACGCGGGCGCGCTCGCTGGGCATCACCACCAACGGGGTGGTGGTCCTCTCGCGCGGCGAGCAGAAGGAGGTGTACACGGCGGGCCTGGACATCGACCGGGCGCGCGGGCAGCTCCAGCGGTTGGATCAGGAGATCCAGAAGCGGCTGCTCACGGTGGCCCGGCCGCGCCGCGTGGTCTACCTCACCCAGGGCCATGGCGAGCGGAGCGATGATCGCGCCGCTCCGGGGACGACGCCTCGCCCGGGCATCGCCCAGCTCAAGGAGTTCCTGCGCGGGCAGAACGTGGAGGTGCAGACCACGAGCGCCGCGGAGGGCCTGGGCTCGGAGGTGCCGCGTGACGCGGCGGCGGTGCTCATCCTCGGCCCCACCAAGGACTTCCTCCCGGAGGAGATCACCGCCCTGCGCGACTACTTCGACAAGGGCGGGCGGCTGTGGATTGCCCTGGATCCGGAAGGCCCCAGCTACGACTCGTTGCTGGAGATGCTCGGGCTGAAGTACCTGAACACCCCGCTGGCCAATGATCAGGTGTACTTCCGGACCACGCGCCAGCAGAGCGATCGCACCAACCTGGGCACGGCGAACTTCTCCTCGCACCCGGCGGTCTCCACGCTGTCGTCCCTGGGCTCGCAGGCGCCGGTGGCCTTCTTGGGCACCGGAGCCATCGAGCCGCGCAACCCGCCGCCCAAGGGCGTGATCACCGACGTGACGGTGCGCGCGCACGAGGCGACGTTCCCGGACAAGAACCACAACTTCACCGCGGATCCGGGCGAGGAGCGCAACTCCTGGGGCCTGGTGGTGACGGCGGAGAAGAAGGGCGAGGGCAAGGTGGCGCAGGGGCGGGCGGTGGTGATGGGAGACTCGGACGCGCTGGCGGATGGCGTGCTGCCCAACCTGGGCAATGCCTACCTGGCGCTGGACACGCTGCGGTGGCTTACCGGCGAGGAGGCCATCTCCGGCACGGTGTCCAATGAGGAGGATGTGCCCATCCAGCACACGCGCGAGCAGGACGTCGTCTGGTTCTGGGCGACGGTGCTGCTGGCGCCGGCGGTGGTGCTCGGGGCGGGCTTCTTCGTGACGCGACGGCGAGGCCGGCGGGCGCCGGCGGTGCCGGAAGGAGGTGCGCGATGAACGCGCGAGGGGTGGCGCTGCAGGGCGCGCTGGCGGCCCTGGGCCTGCTGGCGGCCTTGTTTACCTGGCAGCGCGAGCCGGAGGGCCAGCCCGGCGAAGTCACCGTGCTGGACATCTCCAAGCGAGCGCTCCAGCGGGTGCGCTTCGATGATGCCAACCGCCTGGTCGAGCTGTTCCGCGACAAGGACGGCGAGCTCTGGGTGCGGCTCGGAGACAAGCCGAAGCCGCCTCCGCCCGCCAAGCCCGCGGCCGAGGCCGACGGTGGGGTGATGGATGGAGGCGTGGCCGGTGGGGCCACGGATGCGGGTGCGCCGCTGGTGGCCAAGGAGGCCGGCGAGGCCGGGACTGCTCCGCCCGCTGCGGCTCCCCAGACAGTGGTGCACGAGCTGCGCGCCAACCTGAGTGCGCAGAACCTGTTCGAACGCCTCGCGCCGCTGAAGGGCAGCCGCGCGCTGGGGGAGCTGGACGCGAAGAAGCTCGAGGAGCTGGGGCTGGTGAACAGCCAGCGCAAGCTGACGTTCACGGTGGACGGCCGGGAGCAGACGCTCGTGCTGGCGACGCCGCAGGGAGCGACGTGGGGCATCCCCTACGCGCTGCGCGAGGACGGCAAGGTGTTCCTGCTGACCTCGGCCGTCCTGCCGGACCTCGAGGGCGGCATGAACCGCCTGGTGGACCGCCGGCCCCATACTTTCGATGAGGGGGACTTCG
>NZ_JBJMQP010000177.1:0-7105 GCF_045802625.1 Hyalangium sp.
GGCGATGGTGAGCAGTTCGGGCAGCAGGCCGTGCACGGCGTTGGCTTCGAGCCCGGCCTGCCAGGCCAGCACGGCGTCGGCCTTGGCGGACAGCTCCTTCCAGGCCGCGTCGCTCAGCTTCTCCGCGTCGCCCGTGGCGGGAGCGGCCACGTCCTTGCGGAACGCCTCCAGCACCTCGAAGGCCGAGCCCCGGTACAGCTGGGACCAGGTGAGCACACCCGAGGAGTCCAGCGGCGCGATGGGGAGCACGGCCGCGGCCTTCTCGAGCGCGGCGGTGTCTCCCAGCGCGCCCTCGACGCGGCCGGCGGGCAGCTTGAGGCTCGCGGCCGCGTCGGGCTGAGCAGCCACCAGGCGGCACTGGAGGAAGTACGCCTCCAGCAGCGGCTTCACCGCGACGATGCGCCGGGCGCGCTCCAGGCTCGTGTCGCCCCAGACCTGGACCGAGGCCTGCTGGGCCAGGTGGATCAGCAGGGCCACGCGAGCCTCGCGGAAGCGCTGGAGCATGGGCAGATCAATCCCCGGCTGACCCGCGCGGTTCTTCACCTCGGGGAACACCGCCATGATCCGCGAGGCCAGCCCGCGCACCTTCTCCGGGAGGAAGGCGGGGGCGATGATGCCATCACCGTTGCGGCCGGCCTCGCGCAGGACCTTCTCGCTGGCGCGCACCTGCTCCAGCGAGATGCGCGCGGTGTCGGTGGCCTTGAGCGTCTCCAGGATGTGCCGGGCCGCGGACCGGAGCTTCGCCCCTTCGGGCGAGAGCGCCTCCAGCTCGAGCACGTCGCTGCGAGCGTCCACCCCCTTACGGGCCTGGAGGTGCTTGGCCGTGAACCGCACGGCCTCTCGGACCTCGGCGACGCGGATGCGCCCGTTGCCATCGCTGTCCAGCATGGACAGGAAGCGCGGATCGCACTGGAGCCCTTCGAGCGGACACGCGGTGGCCATCCACTGCGTCTCGGGAATGTGGATGGCCTCGAGGAGCGCCTCGAAGTGCGGAATGTCGACCTGGAGGGAGCCGCCATAGCGGCGATACACGAGGGGAGCAGGCATGAGAGCGCGCACCCCAGCACAACTCATTCCGGAATTCACGCCCCCTGCGGGGCACCTATAAAGTAGCAAATCCGCTCGGAGATCCAAGGGGTTGACCAATCCATCGCCAGGGTTCACCTTGCGCCGCGGCTCCGGAGGGAGGCCGCCGTCGAGAGCGCGAGGATTTCCATGAACGAGCCGAGCGAAGCACTCAGCGAGCAGGCGCGAGCCATCATCGCGGAGGAGGAGGCGATGCTCGCTCGCGTGCTCTCGGCCATCCAGGCGGCGCGCATCCGGGCGAGCAAAGGCCAGGACCGCCAGGCCCTGCTCGAACGGCTCACGGAGCTGCGTGACGAGGCGAGCACCGCCGTCGAGAGCGACTTGCCCGCCCTGTTCCAGCAGCTGGACAACACGCGCACCCTCTTCGAGCGCGAGGCCACCGCCCACCTGCCCGAGCCCCACACGCCCTACTTCGCGCACCTGCGCCTGAAACGGCACGAGGGCAGCTCGCAAGAATACCTGCTGGGGCGCACCACCTTCACGGACTCGGCGGCGGGCGTGCGCATCATCGACTGGCGCTTCGCGCCCATCGCCCGGGTCTTCTACGGCTACGAGGAGGGCGACGACTACGAGGAATATTTCGGCGAGCGGCTCTCCGAGGGCGTCGTCGAGGCTCGGCGGCTCGTGGTCATCGAGCGCGGCGTGCTCACGCGCATCAGCGCCGGGCCGCTCCACCTGGAGCGCGCCCCCGGCGGAGCCTGGCACGAGGCCGGTGGCCTCACCTCCGTGCTCTCCGGTGGAGCAGGCACGGCGGTGCGCGCCGGGAGCCTCGGCGTGGGCACCGGCCAGGAGGGGCGCGCGGCGAGGTTCGATGTCACCGCCCAGCTCGATGCCGAGCAGTTCGCGGCGCTCCAGGCCGGCGTGGATCAGCCGCTGCTCGTGCTGGGGAGCGCCGGCAGCGGGAAGACCACCGTGGCCCTGCACCGGCTGGCGAAGATCACCTTTGATCTGCGCGCCGCCTCGGCCCCATCGAAGATGAAGGTCATCGTCCCCGAGGAGGGCCTGGCGCGGCTGGCCAAACGGCTGCTCGCGCCGCTGGAGCTGCGCAACGCGTCCGTGGAGACGCTCGACGCGTGGGCCTATGCCACGGCCTGCACGGCGTTCGGGGTGAAGTCCATCGCGCTGTCTCCGGACAAGCCGGCCCTCACCGCCCGGCTCAAGCGCCACCCGGCGCTGCGGCCCGTGCTGGAGCGGCAGCTCGGGAAGCGGAAGAGCTCGGATCCGTCGTTGAAGAAGCTGCACAAGCGGCTCGCCGAGGTGCTCACCGACCGGAGCCTGCTGGCCGAGGTGGTGGACGCCTCGAAGGGCGACCTGCCCACCACGGCCATCGAGGACACCGTGCGCCACACGATGCTCCAGCTCGCCACCCCGCTGGCCCAGGAGCTCGAGGGCTACACTCCCGAGTCCCTCGAGACCGTGGATGGGCTCTCGCTGGAGGAGTCCACGCCGGACGAGCTGGCGGGCACCGTGGACGTGGAGGATCTGCCGCTGCTGCTCTTCCTCAAGATGCGGCACGGGCACCTGGGCACGGACACGCTGGCGCACGTCGTCCTGGATGAGGCGGAGGACTTCTCGCTGTTCGAGCTGGCGGTGGTGGGGCAGCAGCTCGGCAAGAAGCGCAGCTGCACGCTGGCGGGCGACGAGATGCAGCAGACCACGACGAGCTTCGCCGGCTGGCCCACCGCGCTGGCGGAGCTGGGCGTGAAGGACGCGGCGACGGTGCGGCTCTCGGTCTCCTACCGTTGCCCGCGGCCCGTCATCGAGCTGGCGCGGCACGTCCTGGGGCCCCTGGCGCCCGAGTCCCCGCCCAAGAACGCCCGGGAGGGCGTGCCGGTGGGCTTCCACCACTTCCCCGAGGAGGCCCAGGCCTGGCTCTTCGTCCGGGACGCGCTGAAGGATCTGCTCGACCGGGAGCCACGCGCCGCGGTGGCCGTCATCGCCAGCAGCCCCGAGGCCGCGCGTGCCTTCTACAAGGTGGTGGATGACATGTCCGCCGTGCGCCTGGTGCTGCAAGGAGACTTCTCGTTCGAGCCCGGGGTGGACGTCACCGACGTGGAGAGCATCAAGGGCCTCGAGTTCGACTACGTCATCCTCCCGGACGCCACGGCGCGGGCCTGGCCGCAGACGGACGAGACTCGCCGCAAGCTGCACGTGGCCATCACCCGCGCCTCGCACCAGCTCTGGGTCATCTCCGCGGGCCTGCGCTCGCGCCTGCTGCCGGCGCCCCCTGCCTGAGCTTAAAGGGAACGCGCGGCGGCCTGAGTGGGACGAGGCGTCACTTACTCGCGGCCGCGCGAGACCCTCAGGTGCGGTGTTGTCTCCACGTGGCGCCTCTGTCCTCCGAGGTACTCCCAGGGGAGAGAACCGCGGTAGATCCAGTCGCTACGTGGAACTTTTCCGCTGCGGATCCGAAAAGAGTGTGGCGCGTGGGCACCTCCGCGCAGCGGCTCCCCGTTGACGTTGCGGGGAGGAGAGCGCTCCATTAGCAAGCCTCAGAAAGGGGTGCGCTCATGGGTTCGAAGGAGGACGGCAGTAGAAGCCTCACGATCTTGCGAGGGGACGTTTCCAGGGCTCCCGACGGAGCACGCCCACCTGTCCTGGGGGGCATGTCGGAGTCGGAGCTCGATGCCATCGTCAGCGTGCTGCGCACGGACAAGAACCTTGCCCTGGCGCCAACCTCCGCGGCCCCTGGGCCGTGGGGAGCACTGACCGAACAACTGCTGCTGAGCAGCTCCCGCGCGCTGGATCCGCGCGAGCTCGAAGCGGCTCGCGACGAGGCCGCGCGTCAGCCCTGGCACATCGCCCTGGGCGAGCAGGTGAAGGGGCCGCTCGACATCGCCGCCCTGCGGTCGCATTGGGAGCGCGGAGAGCTGGGGCCTGACTCGCTCTGCTGGCGCAAGGGCTTCGATGGCTGGCAGCCGGTGTGCCGGGTGAAGGGCCTGGCGGAGCTGCTTGCTCCGCGTGCGACGATCGAGCCCTCGGCGCCCGAGGACCTGGTGCCCGACCCGCAGGCCGACGCGCTGGACTTCCCACTCAAGGGCGCCGAGGCCCTGCGCATCCTGGCGGAAGAGGTGCCACCTCCGCTCCCGCTCCGGCCTCCTCCGTCCTCGCCTCCTGTCCTGGAGCCTGAACCGGTGATGGCTCCCGCGCTCGGGCCGGAGCCCGATACCGTGCCGGACGCGCCTCGGGCGCAGGAGGCCGCGGGAGCGCCGGGGGTCCTCTCCTCGCAGATGCCCACCCAGGTGGAGGTGCGCGTTCGCGGAGGCATGTGGTTCGCGCTCGGCGGCGGGCTCATGGGCGGAATGCTCGTCGCCTGCATCGTTTGGTTCCTCGGGCTGTCGGCCGGACTGGGCGCGCGTGCTCGTGGTGCTTCTTCCGAGCCCACCCCCGCCGTCCGGAGCGCGGAGGCCCAGGCATCGGCTCCGTCGCTGGTTCCGGCGAATGCGGCGATGCCCCCGGCCCTCGTGACGCCGAAGCCTGACGTCACGGCTCCTGTCCCCCAGAGCGTGGCGGCCCTCCCGGGCCCTGTGACTTCCAAGCCCGAGGCCTCGGCGTTCGCGCCGGCCCTGGGCTCGCTCTCCTCGCTCGGCGGCACTGCGGTCATCACGACGAGCTCCACCCGAGCGCCGATGCCGCTCGCCCGGCCGACGCCCACGGGAGGCGACATCGTGGAGACCCCGAAGCGGGCCGCCGCGCCCACACGCCTGAACCTGCCCGACCCGTCCATGCGGAAGCAGGCGAAGGCCGAGGCGCTGCCTGCCACGGAGCCTGCCGCCAAGGAGCGTGTGGCCTCCCGAGCCGCTGAAGAGCAGGAGGTGGATGACGATCTCAAGCTCGACGAGGACTTCGCGCGTGAGCTCGCGGGCCCCGGCAAGCCGCCCCCGCAGCCGAAGCGCACGGTCTGGATCCCTCCTGATCCGAAGCCCGTGGAGCCGCCGGCCGCGCTCACCGAGTCCGACATCTTCTCCGTCGTGGTGGCGAACAAGGCCGACATCACCGCGTGCGTCAACGAGCAGAAGCCCGCTTCGGACGAGGGACACAAGGTGGTGGTGCGCTGGACCATCCTTCCGAGCGGCCGGGTGACGGACGTCGAGACCGAGACCGCCCGGTTCCAGGGCACCTCGCTGGCGCTCTGCCTGGAGGGGAAGATCCGCGCCTGGACCTTCCCCCAGCACCACGAGCAGGGCGGGCCGGTCCGCTTCCCGTTCGTGTTCTGACGCGCTACCCGGCGACGAGCTCCACCGGCAGGCTCCTCGGCCCGCGCACGGACAGGGAGTGGTTCCACGTCACGGGCCCTCGCGGGACGATGGCGCTGAAGCGCGACAGCAACGCCTCGAGCCCCAGCCGCACCTCGAGCCGGGCCAGCGGCGCGCCCAGGCAGAAGTGGATGCCGAAGCCAAAGGGCAGGTTCTGGGGCCCCGGGCGATCGATGTCGAACCGGTCCGCGTCGGGGAAGTGGCTCTCGTCCCGGTTGGCCGAGGCCAGCATCGCCATCACCCAGGCGCCCGCTGGCAGCCACACTCCGCTCAGCTCGGTCTCGGACGTGGTGACGCGCAGGATGCCGTGAACGGGCGGCTCGCAGCGCAGCACCTCCTCCACCAATTGGGGCACGAGCGAGCGATCCGCCCGCACGCGCTTCAGCACCTCCGGGTGCTCCATGAGCAGCCGCGCGGAGTGGCTGAGCAGGTGGATGGTCGTCTCCATCCCGGCGATGAGGAGCATCAACAGGAAGCCCAGCAGCTCCGCGTCCGTCAGCGCCTCGCCCTCCACCCGCGCGGCGATCAGCTCACTCACCATGTCCTGGCCCGGGCAGAGGCGGCGTCTCTCCAGCACCGCGGACAAGTGGCGCCGCGCTTCACGCACGGTGAAGCGGATCTCCTCCATGCGCGCGAGGTCTCCGGGCGCGACCGAGGAGGTGCTCGTCAGATCATCGGCCCACCGCGGGAACAGGGGCTCGAGCGAGGGCTCCAGCCCCAGCAACTCCCGGATGACCCTCACGGGCAGAGGCCGGTTGAAGGCCTCGATGAGATCCACCGTCTGTCCGGCGGTCAGCCGTGCGGCGAGTGACTCGGCCTGCTCGCGCACCCAGGGCTCCAGCCGGTTCAGCACCATGGGGCCAAAGGCGCGGTTGACGAGCGCCCGGAGCCGCCCATGCACCGGCGGATCATGGACGACCATTGAGTGAGCGAAGGGCGCATCCTCGAGCCACGCGGGGCAGGTGGCCCGGCGCATGCCTTCGGAGGAGTAGAGCAGGGGGTTCTTGAGGACGGTGATCACATCGTCGTAGCGCGTCACCGCCCAGACGTCACCGGGAGCCACCTGACACACGGGCGAGGTCCGCCGCAGCTCCGCGTAGTAGGGGTACGGGTTGGCTCGTACTTCGGGAGCCAACAGGTTCAACCGTGGGCCCATGACTTCCTTTTTCTGTCGAGAGGGAGGCGCAGGGTAGACGCACTCTGGGTGAAATGCAGCCAAACTTCTCGGGGCCCGGCCTGCGCCTGAAGCTGCATTGCCAGGGCGCCTGCTAGTGGACTGTCCGACAAGTTTTTCAACATAGTCAGGACAGGTGGCGGTCGATCCACGCGTGCATCTTGGAGCGAGTCCAGGACCAGGTGAATGGATGGGCGTAGAGACGGTTGTACTCGGGCCAGCTGGTGTTGAGGTGGTCAATGAGGCCGCCGCGGCTGGCCCACTCTCCGCGCCGCAGGTAGCGCTCTGTGAAGGCGCGTAGGAGCAATTCGGCTTGGTTGAGCCAGGTTGCATGCGCCGGAGTGATGAGCACCCGGACGAGCGGATAATGGGTGTGCAGCCAATCCCGCGTCTGCCGGGCGACATGGCTGGAGCCGTTGTCCCAGATGAGGTGGATACGGCGCGCGTGGCGATGGTCCCAGAGCAACTGGGGCAGCACCGCTCGTAAGCAGGCCCCATCGTTCTTCTCCAGCGCCCAGCCGCGCATCCGGCCTGAATGCACCTCGAGCTTGACCAGGAGGTTGACCGTGCCGCGTCGCACGTACTCGAA
>NZ_JBJMQP010000178.1:0-1644 GCF_045802625.1 Hyalangium sp.
CTTGAACATCTGACCTCTGCCCCCCGTGCATGCCTCAAGTTCCCACGCGGCTTTCAACCAACATGCCCCGTTGAGGGCCACCAACTGTTTGTCAGGGCATCGTCCCTTCGAGTCGGACCGTACTTGGCCCGGCACCGGCTCAGGGAGCGTGTCCTGGGACATTGCTTCCGGCCCGGAGGCAATGGGGACCTCTTCCTCGGAGGCGATGGACGCTGCATCGCCGAGCCCTGATGTGCCTGCGTCCGCCCGTTCTTTCTCCGCTGCCTCTCTGCGTGCGAAGGAGGGACTCTCCACGGACTGCCGGGTCATGCCCCGCAACGCCCACGTAGCTAGTGCCAAGCCCGCAGCGGCTGTTGTTAGCCCAAGCCACCAGGCCCTCATGTGCGCTCGGGGCCTGAAGCGCCTGTCGGTGCCCCTCGCGCCAATAGGCTCCTCGTGAGCTTGTACATGCACCTCGGTCGTGTCCGGAGATCGGTAGCTGAGTTTGGCAGTGGGGGCGTTCTCTTGGGAGGGTGTTGAGGGCTGCAGCGGTTCCTCCGCCGGGCTTGGCGGAGCGCTCACCGGCGCGAGGCGCTCGGCGGCCTGCTCCAGCAGTTCGGCCAACTCTGTCGCGGTGCCGCGCTCCTCGGGGCGTACCGAGAGCATGCGCAGGATCAACGTCCGCAACGGCGGTGAGACGCGAGCGTCGTCCAGCAGCGCGGGCGGAGGCACCACGGACTCCACGCGCCAGTTCCTATGCTCATCCTGGCTTGGCTTGCCAAAATCCGGGTACTCACCCGTGACGAGCCGACAGGCCGTGACTCCCAGCGAGTAGAGATCGTCCGCGGACCCAGCGGTGTAGCGGACGTTACGATCGTGAAGGGCGCGTAGTTCGATCAGTGCCGCCTCTGGCGAGAGGTACACCGGAGTGCCTGGCACCACCGCGGGAGGCGTGATCGGGGCGGCCCCCTCGTAGGTGCTCGAGCCAAAGTCGGTGAGGACAGCTCGGCTGTCCGTGCGCGTGACCAGGATGTTGCCGCCCTTCACGTCTCGATGGATGGCTTCTTGGGCGTGCAGCGCTTGGAGCGCACGCGCGAGCTGGGCCAGCAGCCGCAGGACCTGCGCGGCGCTGGGGGCGTGCTGAAGGGCCCACTCGTACAGCGGCACTCCGTCTATCCACTGCATCACGAGAAACGGGTGCCGCGTGCCGCCGTAGGACTGCCACTCACCGGAGTCCAGCAGGCGCGGCACACTGGGGTGCTCCAGGCGGGAGAGCACCATCACCTCGCGCTCGAGTCGTGGATCTCCTGGTTGCAGGGCCAGCTTGAGCGCCACGGGGCCGGCCTGCTCCTGCCCGATTCGCACCGCCCGGTACACCGTCCCGTTGCCCCCTTGCCCCGCCCAGGCCACCACGCGCCAGGACCCCACCTCCATCCCAGGGAGCAGCAAGGCCGGGTGCAGCGCAGGAACGTGAGGGCTCTTCATGCAGTGCCTTGCGCGAGGAAGAAACCGCTGACTCTACTTGAACCCTTACGGCAGTCCGGTCGACCGGACCTCCTATGAAGGACCGTCCTTTAGACCCGGGAGCGGCGCGCCCACGAGGATGGCCATGTTGCCATCCGGGTGCTTGTTCTCGCTCATGAGCTGATGCGCCTCGCCCAGCTC
>NZ_JBJMQP010000179.1:0-8631 GCF_045802625.1 Hyalangium sp.
GCCCACAGGTGCTGGGGCAGGCGCACGGGGTAGGCGCCGACGCCCAGGTAGCCGCGGCGGATGCCGCCGTGCTCCCGGAGGGTGTTGACCACGCGGGTGAGCGTCTCGCTGGGAATGGCGACGGCGGCGGTGCGGGAGAAGGCGGCGGTGAGCAGTCCGAGGAAGCGGCCCTGAGCGTCCACCAGCGGCCCGCCGGAGAAGCCAGGAGGCAGATCCGCGTCCGTCTCCAGGTAGCGGTGGATGCGGCCACCGGCGTGGGTGCGCCACTCATCGCCCAGGGCGCTGACGATGCCCAGGGTGGCGCGGGTGGTGCGGCCGGGGTGGCCGAGCGCGAGCACGAGGTGGCCCACCTTCACGCCGTCCAGAGGGGCGGGAGCCAGCGGGGTGAGGCCCGCGGCCTCGGTCTTGAGGAGCGCGAGATCAGTGCTGGGGTCGCGCCCGACGAGCTCGGCGGGGGCGGTGCGGCCCTCGGGGAGGCTGATCTGGATCTGCCCTTCGTGCTCGACGGAGTGGCTGGTGGTGAGGATGTGGCCCTCGGTGCTCCAGACGATGCCGGTGGCGCCGCGCCGGCGGCGGGCCTCCACGCGGACGACGGAGGGAGCAAGGCGCTCGACGAGGGAGGCGATGGACTGGGAGAGGGAGAGCAGATCGGACATGGCGTTTCCTTTCTGGGCCAGAAATTAAGGGCCTCGAAGGCGCGCCACATCGGCGAGACGGTCAGGCAGGGGACCTATCCATTCAGGCAGGGGACCTGCCCATCCGGAGGGCCTCCGCGCGGCAACCCTCACCCGCAGGGGAGGAGGCTCATGCTTTCGGGGAGGGAGTGCAGGAGCGTGGCCGGCTCAGCTCTCATCGGCTTTCTGGAGCATCTGCCTCAACCAGCTCCGGTGGGAGTAGATGCTGGTGAAGACGGACATGTGCCCTCCTGCAGGCTTCTCCGCGCCGACGGTCGTGATACCCACGAGCACGTTCTTGTCCCCCTTCTTGATGCAAGCTCCCCCACTATCGCCCGGCTGCGCGTGGGAGGCCGCGCTCCCATCGGACAGTTGCTGCTCCTCGGCCCTGAAGACCGCGCTCCCCGTCTCCAGAGGGATGAGCCGGTTCACCTTGTTGTCGCCAAAATGGCGGAAGCCATAGGTGGGGGTGAGGGTCCCAGGTCCGAAGCCGACCAGGGTGATCAGGTCACCGACCTGGACTTCAGCATCCGCCAGCGCGATGCGGGGCATCTGCAGCGATATGGGTTGGTCGAGGAGGATGGCGGCCAGATCCGCGTTGCTCCACATCACCTGCTCGGCTCCGCTCCTCCTCCCGAAGATGAGCTCCAGCCCAGGATGAACCTGCACCTTCCCATGGTAGGGCAGGGGCTTTCGCTCCTGGGGAGCGCGAGCTGGCGTTGAGGCATAGGAGGCCGTGAACACCTCGGCGTCCTCGACGCACGCAGACTTCGTATCGATGATCCCCGTGAGCTCGACTCCCTGGAGCACCGCGACTCGCTGAATAGGGCGGCCCTCGCGAGCTGGACCGGAGGTGGCTCCCGCCTTGCCGCGCGCTGCCGTGTCATGGGCCGTGGGCGGGCGGCGAGCGCAGACGCAGTGCCCCGCCGTGATGACGAGGCGCGGGTGGATCAACACTCCCGAACACTTGCCAAGGAATCCACCCGAGTCGCTAGAGCCAACGAGGACCATCACGGACGAGAGATACCGATCCGCGGTATCCAGTTGGCCTGGAGACACGAGGATGGACCCCTGAGGGAACAAGTCTTCGGAGGGCTCCGTCCCGCTCGAGAGTGGGGCTCCACCGGGCGAGGAAGTCTCCGTGGCGCAGTCAGGCAAGGATGCGAGCCCAAGCGTGGCGAGCCACAGGCGGAGTACGCATGAGCCGAGCCAGTTCGTCGGGGGATTTCTCAAGGTGTGAACTCCCCAGGAGTCTCCGCCCGCTGGATTTCTTGCTGGAGCCACTCACGGTAAGCGAGGAGGGCCGTCAGCGTAGGTTGCGGGCCCAGCCCTGTCGTAGAGATCCCCACGAGCGTGGGACCTTGGGGAGAATCCCTGAAGCAGGGACCGCCGCTGTCACCTCTGAAGAAAGACTCACTCTGCTGCTCGAGCTGGAACCTTTCCCCGGCTGCGTCCACGGCGGCGGCAACCTTGCGCTTGTTGATGAGGCGCGTGTCATCCAGCCAGCCCAGTTCCTCGGCATGGCCAAAACCCACCAGCGCGAGAGACTCCTGGAGAGCCACGCCTGTGGTGGCGATGGGAGCTGGCCGGAAGCCCTGGGGAACCGGCGTGTCCAGCGCGATGAGTGCCAGATCCGCGTGACTGGAGAGGATTTCGCCCTGGGCATTCGAGCGCACGTCCAGCCGGGGATGGGGGTGAACCCTGCCCAGGTATTGCGCGGAGGTGTGGCCGGGGGCCTCTCGCGGCCTGCGGGGATCGTATTCATAGAAGAAGAGATCCACGGAGGCGGTTTCGACACAGCCGGACCCATCCACCTGCTGCGCCACGGGGCCACGAGTCATGGGGGGATGGTTCTGACAGACGCAGTGGCCGGCGGTGAGAACCAAGTGGGGAGAGATGATGACACCGCTACAGCCGCGCAGGCCATCGATGAGCTCTAGAGCCTTCGGGGTGACGCGGACCGCGGCGGCATAGCGGTTGTCCAGGTCGGGCTCTCCCTCCACTCGGAACCTGACGCTGGGCAAGAAAGCCCCCGCCCCAAGCAGAGGATCCTGTTCATCCACGTCCCCACCGGCCGGCGCGGAGACGGACGTAGCGACTCCCGTGGAGGACTCCTGGGGGCGTGACGAACAGCTACCGCAGCCCTGCGATATCGCGATGAGGTACGAAGCCCATGCGAGGAGCGCAGGGGGATAGCGCATGAGTCGTACCTGAGAACTTCGGTGGTGGTGTCTGAAGAGCCCGGACATGGCGCTTGCTCAGGTTGGCGGCACGACAGGCAGGAAGAGGGTGAAGGTGCTGCCCCGGCCGGGCTCGCTCTGGACCTCGAGCCGGCCCCCGTGGCGCGTGACGATGTCCCGGCTGATGGACAGCCCCAGCCCCGTGCCCTGTCCTCGCGGCTTGGTGGTGAAGAAGGGCGTGAAGAGCTTGGAGATCGTCTCCTGCGTCATCCCCTTGCCCGTGTCCGAGATCTCCACCACCACCTCGTCCCCTTGCTGCCGGGTGCGGATGCGGATCTCTCCCCACTGCTCGAGGGCCTGCCCCGCGTTGAGCAGCAGGTTGGTGAACACCTGGACGAGCTGTGTGGGATGGCAGGTGATCCGAGGCAACGGCCCGAAGTCGCGCTTCACCTCGCACTTGTATTTGAGCTCGTTCCCCACCATCCGCAGCGTGGACTCCAGCTCCGCGTTCAGGTCCACCACCTGCGGCTTCCCGTCATCCTCGCGGGCGAACGAGCGCAGGCTCTGGGCGATCTCCTTGATGCGCCGCGTGCCGGTCAGCGACTCCTGGATCAGCTCGGGCATGTCGGTGAGGAGCTGCTCCGCCTCTGCCTGCTCCCACAACCTCCGCAGGCCCTGGCGCTGCTCCGCCGACAGCGTGCGCGGCTCGGAGCCCGGCGCCTCCACCAGCTCGCGCAACGAGCCCAGCAGCGGCCCCAGCAGGGTGGCGTACTGCTCGAGCGTCTTCAGGTTGCTGGTGACGTAGCTCACCGGGTTGTTGATCTCGTGCGCGATGCCCGCCGCCATCTGCCCCAGCGAGGCCAGCTTCTCGGCCTGGATGAGCTGGGCCTGCCGCTCTTCGATCAGCCGGCGCTCGGTGATGTTGCGGATGATGCTCACGGCCTCGTCCGGCCCGCTTCGCACCAGGCGGGCCTCGTAGCTCTGGCGCCCTTCTGGCATCTCCAGGTCGTACTCGTAGACGGCCACGGTGCTCTCACGAAGCACGTACGCCAGTTGCGAGAGCGTCAGATCGATCAGGAACTGGGGAATCGGCAGCTCCCGCATGTTCTTGCCGACGAACATCTCCGGCGCCAGCAGGGTCCGCTCGGCGGTGCTGCAGCTGAAGTCGATATAGGTGCCATCTCCGCGTATCCGGAAGATGAGATCCGGGATGGCCTGGAGCAGGGCGCTCAGCCGCTCCTCGTCGCGCTTGCGGGCGGTGAGATCCGTGTCCGTGCCTACCAGGCGCACGGGCCGGCCCTGTTCGTCGCGCAGCGCCACCCGGGCTCGGGAGAGGATCCAGGCCCACTCGCCATTCTTGCGCCGCGCTCGGTACTCGAACTCGGCCTGGGGGGAGTGCCCTTCCGAGTGCTCGCGCAAGATGCCCTCGATCCGAGGGAGATCCTCTGGGTGGCACAGGCGCCGCCAGGTCTCGATGGTGGGCTCCAGCTCGTGCTCGGCGTAGCCCAGGATCTCTCGCAGGCGGCGGCTCACATGCAGCTCCTGCGTGGAGAGATCGCAGTCCCACACGTCCATCTCCACGCTGGCGAGCTTCTGTCGCAGCTCCTCCAGCTCCACCTGGAGGCGGCGCGTGGCCTGCCAGCCTTGCAGGAGGCTGCCACCGACGGTCAGCAGGGGCTGAAGAATGTCGGCGGAGGGGAGCTCGGAGCGGAGGACGAGGCCCACCAGCCCCACCCGTGTGGCGTCCGCATGGAGAGGCAGCGCCAGGAAGGAGCGCGCGGCGGAGGGTTCCGGGGAGCGGGGCGTACCGCCAGGAGCCGTCAGGGACTCGGCGAAGGGTACCGGCTGACCTGTGGACAGGGTCGACTCGGCGAGCGCCTGGAGGCTCTCGACCTCTCCCCAACCCGGAGGCGTGGAGGCGACGATCTGGAAGGGCCGCCCCGCCTCGGGGCCAGGGCGCACCGCGCCGAGGAAGCCTTGCTCGCTGCCCATCTCCGCGAGCAGGAGCGACAGCCATCGGTCGAGCAGCCTCAGCGGATCCCCGCCCCGGATGAACTCGCTCTGAAGCTCGAAGAGTGTCTTCAGCAGCGAGTCCCGCGCATGTGGCGTCGCCTCGGGAGGGCTGCGGCGCGCCTCCTGACTCCTGCTCGTCTTCGAGGTCTTGGACTCAGGCACGCGCGCACTCTACAGTGTGACCAGCCCCAGGCGCGCGGCGCGGACCACCGCCTCGGTGCGCCGCTGCACACCCAGCTTGGCGAGCACGGCGTTCACGTGGAACTTGGCGGTGTGCTCACTGATGGCGAGCCGGTCAGCGATGGCCTTGTTGGATAGGCCCTCGGCCAGCAGCGAGAGCACCTCGCGCTCGCGAGGCGTCAGGGGTTCTGGGCTGGTGGGGGTGGAGGTCGAAGCCCGGGGCGTGGAGCGCACGGGGGAGAGCGAAGGCTCGAAGACAGCGAGCCCCCGAGCCACAGCCTGGAGCGCTGCCAGCAATGCGCTCGGGGTGGCATCTCGGAAGAGCAGGCCCCGAGCCCCGGCGGCGAGTGCCAGCTCTCCCGCCGCTTCATCAGACACCAGCGCGAGCACCGGGGCGCTCAGCTCGGGAGCCTCCAGCCGCCCCTCGGCCTCCGAGAGGCGCAGGCCCACGTCCCACAGCACCACGTCGGGAGGCTCGGCGCGAGCCGCTTCCAGCTCCGCGAGCGTACCGGCAGCGGCGATGGTGAGATCCTCCCCGCCCTGATCGGCGAGCGCCCGGGAAAGAGCGCCCCGAGCGAGCGGATCCTCCGCGACGAGGGCGAGGCGGAGGGGCGATTCGAGCGAGTCCAGCACGTTCCCCCATGCCTAACCGGTTGGCCTGCGTTTCGCCGCGCCGCGTACGAACCACCGGGCATCCCACACCTCCTGGGGGCCCAGGAGCGCCGCTGCGGCTCAGGCCAGCTCCACGCCGTGGCCCGAGGTGACATCGCCGATACTCACCCGGGAGCCCTGCTGCCGGTAGCCGCCGCGGAAGGGGTGTTTCGCGATGAACAGGGGCGTGTCGAGGTCCGCGTAGTGGAAGCCGCCCAGGCCCGCGGCCAGGTGGGCCGAGCAGCTCATGGCCAGCGTGCTCTCCACCATGCCGCCGATCATCAGCTCCATCCCGGCGGCGCGAGCCAGGTGCCACATCATCAGGGACTCCACCACGCCGCACTTCATGGTCTTGATGTTGATGCCCGTGGCCGCGCGCTCGCGGATGAGGCGCAGCACGTCCTCGGCGGAGCGGGCGGACTCGTCGGCGCAGATGGGGATGCGCGTGGTGCGCGTGAGCTCGGCCAAGCCGGAGAGATCCTCGGCGGGGACGGGCTGCTCGAAGAGGGAGAGCGGCACGCCCGCGCGCTCCAGCCCGGAGAGGAACTCCCGCGCCTGGGCCACGGTGTAGCCACCGTTCGCGTCGGCGAAGAGCCGCGCCTGGGGAGCGACTTGAGAGATGGCCACGAGCCGCTCCACGTCCTGCTCGGGTGACAGGGCGCCGACCTTTACCTTCAGGGTGGCGATGCCACGCGCGAGGATGGACCGAGCGGAAGACTCGGCGTGCGCGCGGTCTCCGGCCGTCACCGTCATGTCGATGTCCAGCTCCGTGCCGGCGCCGCCGAAGAAGACCCACAGGGGCACGCGGTGGTGGCGGGCCAGCGCATCCAGCAGCGCCGTCTCCAGGCCGCAGCGGGCCGAGGGCTCCTCAGGCAGCGCCTCGGTGAGCCACGCGGACAGGGGACGCCAGGTGCGGGCATCCCGGCCAAGCAACTGCTCTCTCACGGACTCGATGGCGGCGAGCGTGCGGGCCTGCGTCTCACCACTGACGGCGGTGAAGGGCGCGGCCTCGCCCAGCCCGGTGGTGCCATCCGCCAGCGTCAGGCGCACAAGCACGTTGTGAGCCACATGCTGCGCGCCGGTGGCGATGGCGAAGGGCTCGGTGAGCGGCAGGTCCAGCGGCTCAACGGTCAGCGCGGTGATGACGGTCGGGTTCATGGGAGGACAGGGCTCGAGAGCCCTGCACCCTATCCGTTTCCCGGAGCCGGTGGGGCGTCCCGAGGACAGGCGCCCCACCGGGTAGGCACTGCGGCGTTAGCAGCCCTGGTGATCGATGTCGCAGATGAGCCCGGAGACGCGCGGCGTGCCGAAGCCCGTCACGAAGTCCCAGCCGGGCGTCGTCGCATACAGGCCGTTGGACGCGGGCAGCCCCGTGGCGGTGTCGGTGGAGCTCACGTCGAAGAAGTCCCGCGCGTACGAGGCCGCGTTGTTGCCCACGCGATAGAGCGCGTAGTTGGCGAAGCCGTTGCCCTGCGGGTTCGAGGACGCGCCCTGGATGCGAGCCCACATGCCCACCCACAGCGGCGAGGACAGGGACGTGCCACCACCCACCGAGTCCGCTCCGCCGCTGATGATGGAGAAGCCGTTGCCCACCACGTCACCCGACTGGGCGGCCACATCCGAGATGCCTCGGCACGTCGTCAGCGGGTTGTCCACGCAAGGCGTCAGGCCGGGGGTGCCGAGCTGGTAGCTGGGCGCGGGGATGAAGAAGGTGGAGCCGCCACCCGAGAACGCCCAGCCATACTCGTGCGAGCGGTGGCCGGCGCCGTCCGTGTAGAGCACCGTACCGCCCACGCCCACCACGTACGGGAGCGAGGCCGGGGAGTTGGTGATCGGCACCACCTGGTTGAGCACGCCGTTACCCGCGCCGATGACGGCCGCGAACGCTACCGGGCACGAGGAGCCCGTGTCACCCGTCGAGGCGAAGAGCGTGCGGCCCTCCAGCGCCGCCTGGCGGAGGATCTCCGAGAAGGTCGCGTCGATGTTGTTGCCCAGCCCCTGGCCCACGGGCAGCGAGGGGTTGAGCAGCGGCTGGCCCGCCAGCGGGCTGACCACTGGCACCGTCTCGCACTCGCCGAAGGACGCCGAGGCCTGCAAGGGGCCCGTGGAATCATCCACCCAGTTGGTGAAGGAGTGCGTGATGCTGACGTCGGAGAGATCCTGGCCGAAGTACAGCCGCAGCTCGGACACGCCGGGCGCCATGGCCGTGGACGACTGGGTGTCCATGTCCCACTCCACCAGGCCCGAGTCATCGCTGAAGTCCGTCTCGCCCGCCGGGTGCACCACCGTCACCGGCACGGTGGGCAGGCCGAACTTCGCCTCGAAGATGCGCAGGTCGCTGATGACGTCATCGGTGCGGCCCTCGCCGAAGATGCCGATCTTCTGGCCCTGGCCCACGTGCTGCGCGGGCTGCTCGTAGACCGACCACATGTCCTGCGGCGTGGTGGTGCCAGTGCATACGCCGCCCACGCAGGTGTCCTGGCTGGGCGTGCGCGCGGGCAGGGAGAAGCGCTGCAGCGTGTTGAGGCCGACGATGTTGCGGATGCCCAGCGCCAGCGGCACCACGGGCGCCGAGGTGTTGGCGATGAACTGGCTCTGAGCGAGGGCGAACCGGTGGGTCGCCGTGCCGAGCAGGGCGTCCACATGCGCCACGTCACCGTGCACGGCGAGCTGATCGCGCGCCGTGGAGACCTGATCGACGACGAGCCCGCCGCCGGTGAGCCAGGACCTCACCTGATCGAGCTGGGAGCTGGGCACGCCAAAGCGCGTCGCGAAGGCGCTGGGGGTCAGGAAGTGGCCGAACGAGGCGCTCGAAGGGTTATGCACGGCGTCCAGCATCGCCTTCTCGCCGGCGGGATCCGGGCGCTGCAGCGTCACCACGAAGCGCACCGGCGTGGAGGGGCTCGCAGTTCCCAGGTCCGTGGCGTTCACCA
>NZ_JBJMQP010000180.1:0-16630 GCF_045802625.1 Hyalangium sp.
GATCTCCGGGCCGCTCTGCTGCGCCACGGCCTCGAAGCCCGCGGGCTTGAGATCCTCGAGCATGAGGAACTCGACGGCCTTGTTCGCCTTCACCTCCAGGTCCACGCGCACGCGCACGCCGGACTCCACGGGCATGCCGTACTCGGTGCTGGCGCTCATTCGCTCGGAGGCCGCAGAGGGTCGGCCGAGCAGCGTGTACGTGCGCGCCACCTTCACATCTCCGCCAATACCCTTCACGTTCTCGTCGCGGTTGTACACGTCGAAGGTCGCCGCGTAGTACCCAGTCACCGGGGCGCTGTCGCGCTTGAGGACCACGGTGTTCTCCCCGGGCCGGAACGCCGCGTCCGTCAGCACCACCGGGCCGGACAGATCCATGCCCCCGGCGCTGAAGCGCACGCGCGCCGCCTCGCGCCCGTTCACCTCGACGATGAGGGAGCCCGCCGCCGCGGCCGCCTTCTCGCGCGAGGCGAGCTCGGACAGCGCGTAGAGAGCGAAGGCGGTGTCACGGGTGGTGCGCCACTTGCCACCGTTGCGGCGCAGCACGAGGAAGTCCGTCAGCGGCTTCACCCAGGGGCTGGCCGGATCGTGCCGGTAGATGGCCATCAGCGTGTACGCGGTGGCCTCGATGGCCTCGGAGGTCTGCCAGATGTCGTTGGCGTCTCCCGCCGAGACATCCTGCCGCTCGCGGGCGGCCTGGAGGATGTCATCCAGGTTCTCCACGGCGATGCGGGCGCGAGGATCCTTCGCGGAGAGCAGCGCCAGCGCGAGCAGGGCCCGGCCCCGCTTCGAGAGGCGGCTCCGGCGCTCGAACGCCTTGTCGAGTCCGGCCTTTGGGGCGCCACCGGTGGACGCGAGCGCGAAGAGCATCCAGGTGTGCTCCTCGGGGTTGCCGAGCGCGGCGCCGAGGTGGCTCGTGAGGTAGGAGCGGCCCCGCTCCAGCACGCCAGGATTCACCTGCAGCCCCGCGGCGCGGCCGAGCGACAGGCCATAGACGACGTAGGCGGTCATCCACCGGTTCGTCTCATCCCGCTGCCACCAACCCCAGCCCCCATCTCCATGCTGGAAGCCGTAGAGGCGCTTGAGGCCCGCGTCGACCATGTCATCCAGGTCCGCGGGCACGCGGGATTTGGGCAGCCCCAGATCCCGAGCCGTCTTCGCGGCGATGGTGGCGGGCACGAAGCGCGAGAGCGTCTGCTCGACGCACCCATATGGGTACTGCGCCAGATAGGGCAGCGCGTCCATCATCACCGAGGCGAGGGTGGGGGAGACGGTCAGCTCGAAGCGGGTGGCGCTGGCGTTGCGCTGCTCGGGGAGCTTCACCTGGAGCTGCACGGAGTCCGAGAGCCTCCCGGCGAAGGCCGCGCGCTGCGCCGAGCCGTGAACGACCACGGGCAGCGTGAGCTCCATGGCGTCCTGAGCACTACCGCCCCGGGCGACGACCTGGACCTTCACCTCGCCGGGCTTCACGACGCGGTAGCGCGCATCCACTCGCGAGTCGGCGCCCGCGGGCACCTCGATGGTGCGCTGAGTGGCGTCGAGGGGCTCGAAGCCTGGAGCGCTGAAGGACACCTGCACCGAGGCGGGCTTGCCGAGCCGGTTGGACACGAGCGCGGACAGGGTCACCTCATCGCGCTCGGTGAAGAACCGGGGCGACTGGAGCCGGACCATGAGCGGCTTCTCGGTGCGGAAGCTGGCCTTGCCCATGCCCATGGACTCGCCGGTCGTCATGGCGATGGCGAGCGTGCGGAAGCGGGTGAGCGAGTCCGGCACCCGGAGCGCCACCTCCGTGC
This sequence comes from Hyalangium sp., assembly GCF_045802625.1. Classification (NCBI taxonomy): domain Bacteria; kingdom Pseudomonadati; phylum Myxococcota; class Myxococcia; order Myxococcales; family Archangiaceae; genus Hyalangium; species Hyalangium sp. The sequence continues at coordinate 1,791 of NZ_JBJMQP010000180.1, forward strand.
TCCGGCCCCCGTGCACCTGTGGGAACCAGCCCGCGGACGAGCTGAAGTTCGTGCGCACCTTCACCGGAGGCTCCGCACGGCCACCACCCCCGGGGCCCGCGGCCGGTGAGGCCGGAGCAGGAGCGGCGTCGGCGGCCATCTCAGCGCTCGGCTCGGCTGCCTTTTTCTCCTTGGCCATCCCAAACGCGCTGTCGTCCTTCGCGGCTCTTGGAGCCATGGATGCGGCGGGCGCGGGTGCGGGCTTGTTGCGGACTTTGTCGTCCTCCTCGACCGGAGCTGGGGTCTTGGCGGGTGCCTCTGTTTCCTTTCGAGGGACCGGCCGGAAGGAGCGCTGATTCTGGGTGTATCCAGTCGTCACCCAGAGCTGCTGCGGCCTGCGGCCGAAGAAGGAGAGCACGTCGCTCTGATCGGGCGCGATGGTGAAAATCGCCTCATCGACGGAGGACACCGTGAGCTCCACCTCGCCCTGGGCTCCCTGGATGTCGATGCGGGCCTTCTGAGGAGCGCCGGGCTCCACCACCTCCGAGGAGTGGGAGACATTCACCTGCAGGGCGTTGTCCGTCCCGGACACCTTCACCACGGCCTGTTGCTGGAGGAAGGTGCCCTGCTCGAAGCGGCCGACCTGGAGCCAGGCATTGGGCGTCATGGCGCCGGTGAGCGGCAGCTCCACGAAGCGTGCACGCCCGTTCAAGGGGAACGACTGCACGGCGTGCAGCGCCTGGCCTTCGATGCTGAAGAGGACGTGGCCGCCCGCGCTGGGAGTGACCACCAGCGCCCGGACGGTTCCGCCCACGGAGAGCGGAGCCCGGTCCGTGAGGAGCGCGAAGCCCAGGTTGGGCGGCGTGAATGGCTTCACATCGCTCGTGAGCCACACATCGGTCGAGGCCAGGACCGGCTCGGTGTCCGGCGCCCCGGAGCGGCGGACCTCGATGCGGGCGGCTCCCACCGCGTCTCCATCCAGCACGGCCTCGCCGCGTCCATTCGCCAGCTGCGCCGAGCGCTTCAGGATGACGCTCTGGCTTCCATTCTTCTCGAGGCGCAGCAGCCGCACCTCCACCGCGGGAGACTGAGCGCGCCCGTTCGCATCCTCGGCGCGGAGCTTGAGCTGGATGGGCTCTCCGGGCTTGTAGAGGTAGCGGTTGCTCCGCACGTCGACGAAGACGGGCGTGGAGGACACGTTGACGGTGCCGCTGCCTGTCACCTCGCGGCGGCTTGAGTCGGTGACGAAGACCTGGACCTGGTAGCTGCGATCCCCGGCGTCCTGAGGCTTCGGCAGCTCGAGCTCCGCGTTGCCATCCGCGCCCGTCTTGAAGCTCAGCGTCGTCTGCCGATACGTCGGCTGCCAGCCCCGGTTGTAATAGCGCTCCTCGTCGGAGTCGTAGCCGCCGCCCCAGCCCACCGCGAGATCATCTTCCCAGCGGCTCCACTGGTGCACGTAGCCCAGCTCCGTCACGATGGCCCGTCCGCTCGCGTTGGCCACCGGGCCGCCGGAGTAGCGCGACGCGGAGATGCGCACCTTGATCGGCTTGCCGGGAGCCGGGCTCTCGGCGGGCTCCACCGAGACGAGGAACTCGGGGGGCTTGAACTCCTCCACACGGAACACGCTGTTCGCCTGCTGGAAGGACACGGACTCTCCCGAGACGGTCTCCACCTGGAAGCGCCACTGCCCCAGAGAGGCATTCTTCCCAAGCGGCACCTCGAAGGCCGAGGTGCCGAAGGCATTCGTCCGGAGCTCCTTCGTGAGCACCTCGCGGGACTGCGCGTCATAGACGCGCACGCGCACGTCCCGGCCGGCCACGGGAGTCGAGGGGCCGCTCGCGCGGCTTCGCAGGAACAGCTTCGCCCCCACTGTCTCTCCGGGCTTGTACAGCGGCCGATCCGGGAGCACGTACGCCAGCCACTCGCGCTGCTCCTCCGAGTTGTAGCCATTCGACCAGCCACGCGCGAAGGTGACGTGGCCGTTCGCGCTCGCCCAGGCGGTGAGCGCCTGCAGCCTGCCCTGGAGCTGCAGTGGAATGCGGGCCAGCCCGGCCTCGTCAGTGCGCCCCCCGAGCCGCGTGTAGCGCGTCTGATTGTCATAGCTGCTCGCGAAGACGACGACCTCGGCGTTCTTCGCGGCCTCGCCCGTGGTGGCATCGGCCACGAACACGGCGACCTCTTGGGGAGCGACCTTGACGGCCATGGCCAGGGGTGTGATCAGCAGCCAATCGGACGCGTGCTCCTTCCCGCTGGAAGCCTCCACGATCCAGGCGCCGGGACCCGGGACGTCGATGGTCTCCTCCAGAGACGAGGGTGCATGGGGAGTCGGCGCGGAGAGCTGCCGGGTCCACCGCTTCACCTCGGGCCCTGGCGCTCCCATGGGAGAGGAATTCAGCACCTTCTCCGGGTTCTGCTGGAGCGGCTCCGCGCGGCGCAGCATGAACGTGACGCTGGTGAGGTTGCGGAAGGAGACCTGCATCGTCGGCTTCACGCCGGGCTGATCGATGTACTGGGTGCCCATGGAGAGCTGGGGACGCTGGATGCTCTCCACGTGGGCGCGCGCCTGGTCGTACACGTTGCTCGTCGTGCCGTTGAAGCGCGACACGATCTGGCCGTAGAGCTCGAGCGCCGCCGTGTACTGCTGGGAGCCCTCCTTCTGCTGAGCCAGGAAGAAGAGGGCATCGTCGGCGAACTCGGTCTGGCCTTGGCCCAGCTCCAGCAGCTCCTTCTCCGCGCGAGTGACGCGGTCCGTCATCCCCGACTGCATCCAGGAGTGCGCTCTCACGTAGAGGGCATGTGCGCGGTCCCGGGCAGAGGGCTCCAGGGACAGCACACGCTCGCAGAGCCCTTCCACGAACTTCGAGTTGTAGAGCTGCTGCTCCATCTGCTTGAGCGCGGTGCGGAAGAACAGCCCTCGGGCTTCTTGCGCCCACCGGCCCCCCGAGCCGCGCGCCACCGCCTCGAGCTGCTCCAGCGCCACGGAGTTGCGATCCCGGTTGCCCTTGCTCGTCCGGGTCTCACCGCGCTCGGCCAGGGTGATGTTGGCCAGGGCGCGTGGCAGATCCACCGGGCCGTCCTCCGCCACTTTGCGAAGCGACTGTAGGGCACCGGAGCTGTCTCGTCCCGAGAGCAGACAGGCCCGGTCGGCCTTCACCTGAGCCTCACGGGCCAGCGTGGAGGAGGGGTGCTTGCGGAGGAACTCTCGGAACGCCTCGCAGGCGCGGGCCATCGACTGCTCCGAGAGGTTGCGGTTGGCTCCGTCGAACTGGGCCTGTTCGGCCTCTGGAGCGCTCGGCGTGGGGACGGCGGTGGCAGCGGCGGCCGGGCCCGGGAAGACGAGCCCTACGGCCAGCAAGAGCAGTGCCGCGAGACGAGCAGGGTGGAACACAGTGGAACTCCAGGCTTGAAACGTGCGTGGATCCATCAACGCACCAGTCATGAATAGAATCTATCGGGTGAGCATGCGTCTCATGAACCCCCCACTGCATCGAGCGATGGTGACCGGAGCCGTGTTGGCCGGGCTGATCGTTCCCGTCCTGTGCTCTCTCGCCGCGTGGGTGCTGGCGGGGAGCGCGGTCCGAGTCATGTTCGCCATCACGGTGGCGGCCCTCCTCAACATGCCCTCGCCGCTGGGCGGAGGCATGGTCATTCAAGGCGTTCTCCGGGTGCGGTGGATGAAGTGGGAGTGGACCTTCGACGCGGACAGGAGCCTGTTCGAAGGAGTGGCGGGCTATTTCCTGCTCAGCGCCGTGACCACGGGGGGCTTCTTCGTCGCCGCGCCGGTCGTGGGGGCGATCCTCCGAGGGGTGGGACCATTGCGGACCGGGCTCGATGAGGTGCTGGCGCTCGGAGCCGTGGCCCTGCTCGTCGTCGTGGCGGCCGTGCTCCACCGCTCTGAAATCCCGCTTCGCTCGCTTCGGTCCCAACTCGAGCGGCAGGGAGCGCAGATCCGGCCGGAGGAGCTTGCCAGCGCGATGAGGCGGCTCTCCTGGCTGGCGCGTCCCGAGGGTGGCATCGGCCACGTGGGAGGAATCGGCGCGCGGACGGTGGGATTGCACGAACACCTCGAAGCGGAGGCCCTGCTGCGCTTCGCTTCCAAGCGAGGGGCTTCTGGGGCCGCCGAGCTTCATGCCCGGTGCCTGGATTACCTCCTGTCGCGTGCGGAGCCTGGGGGTGGCTTCTCCGTCTATCCGTCCGGGCTGGCCCGGGCGCAGTACACCGCGCAGGCGTTGGAAGCGCTGAAGGAGCGCCTCGACGAGTCCTCGCTTCACCGGCACCGGGCGGCCCTGCTGGCGTGCCAGCGCGAAGACGGCCGGTTTGGCCGCAGCGCCATGGCGCCGGCCTCGGAAGAAGCCACCACGTGGGCTCGCGGTATCCTGGGCCCATGAGCAAGCCAACCTGGGCAGGGTGGTGGGCAGCCCGGAGCCACGTCTGCCAGATCGCGCAGCTCCTGGTGCTCCTCCTGGCGCCCAGGGCGCTCGCGGATCGCCTCACGGTCAACCCCGACACGCAGCTGTCCCTGGACTTCCAGGTGCCGGGGATGACCCCCTGCATCCTCCTTCCCGAGAAGGCGTACGATCCCGAGGCGTGCGCGGGCGTTCCCCAGGAGAAGAAGGTGCCTCCGGCGAGCCATGGCGGGAGCGTGCGCGCGCTGGTGTTCCTGCAGCAGCCCGGGCACGTGTTCATCTTCACCCTGGTGAGCATTCAGCGGCCAGGGATCGGCCAGATGTACGATCGGCACATCCAGGGCTTCATCCAGGGCACGCTGAAGAATCTGTCGCAGGAGTTCGGCGCCCCGATGCAGGCCGGGGGAGACGCGGGGAAGGAGTACACCCTCGAGCGGGAGAACGGAGTCCCGGTAGCCCGCTGGGAGTACACGACGAAGCTGCCGGACTCGGACCCCCGGACGAACACGGCGAACGCGGTGGTCTACCTGATCCCCTCGCGGGACACGCTCGACATCTTGTCGGTCAGCACGCGCCGGCAGGACCTGGAGGCGGCTCGGTTCGTAGGCGAGCAGGTGATCTCCACGCTACAGCTCCCCCTCACCATCGACGCGGATACGTTCGGCGGAGACATGACCTACGCCGTATGGTGGGCAGTCGGGCGAGTCCTGGTACCCCTGGTGCTGGTGCTCGTGGCCGCCGGGTGGATCGGGTGGCGCTACCTCAAGGCGCGAGGCAGATAGAAGAGAGACAGACACCGCCAGCCCGGAAGGGAGTAGGGTGGCGGAGTAGCTTTTCTGCTCTTCCGAGCCCTCGCCGCCACGGCGGCCCAGCCTCTCCGGACGGCCCTTGAACGGACAAACCGAGCACCGCATCGCCCTCTTTCTCGACTTTGAGAACCTCGTCACCAACACCGGCATCAGCGCCTCTAACTTCGATCTGCAGCCCTCGCTCGATCGGTTGCTGGAGAAGGGCAAGGTGGTGTTCCGCCGCGCCTACTGCGACTGGTCCCGCTTCCCGGACGCGAAGACGCGCCTACACGAGTACGGCGTGGAGCTGCTCGACGTGCCGCCCTCGACGCGCTCAGGGAAGAACGGCGCGGACATGCGCCTGGTCATCGACGCGCTGGAGCTGTGCTACGCACGCGAGCACATCGACACCTTCGTCATCGGCTCGGGGGACAGCGACTTCTGCCCGCTGGCCTACAAGCTGCGCGAGAACGGCCGCACCGTCATCGGGTTGGGGGTGAAGAGCTCCACCTCGCCGCTCTTCGTGAAGGCCTGCGACGAGTTCCTCTACCTGCGGCCCAAGACGGCCCGCGGGGACAAGGACAAGCGCGACTCCGTCAGCGCCGAGGAGGAGACCACCCACGGCTCACGCTCCGGACACCGCGGCAAGGGGCACGCGAGCAAGACTGCCGAGTCCGAGCCCGCCGCTTCCCACAAGGGCCGTCCCAAGGTGCCGGAGATCGCCCGCTCGGTGGTGAAGCGCCTGCTCGGGAGCGCGGCGGGGCCGCTCAATCCGTCCCTCATCAAGGAGACCATCGTCCGCAAGGAGCCGGACTTCGACGAGCGCGATCACGGCTTCTCCACCTTCGCCAAGCTGCTCGAGGCCATGGAGCAGGAGGGGCTGCTCAAGCGGCAGCAGCAGGGCCGGCAGTGGTACGTGGTGACGCCGGAGGCGGCGCCCCCGGCGCGCGGGAGCTCGAAGCGCGGTGCGGCGGCGGCTCAGGAGGCGGCGGAGGACGAGGACCTGGAGTCCTATCCGGATCCGGAGGATCTGGAGGGATAGCGGGGAGAGCACGCGCCGTGCCCCAGATCGAGAAGCTCCGCGTCCGCGTGGAGGACGGTGTGGAGTCCGAGGCGGCGCTCTTCGTCCGTGAGCAAGGGCAGCCCGCGCGGGCGATCATCGTCTGCACCCCCGCGATGGGAGTGCCGGCGCGCTTCTACGAGCCGCTGGCGCATGAGCTCGCGGACCGTGGGCTGTGCGCCGTGACCGCCGAGCTGCGAGGCATCGGCTCCAGCTCGGTGCGGGTGCGGCGAGGCGTGGACTTCGGGTATCACGAGCTGGCACTGCGGGATCTGCCCGCGGTGATCTCCGCGGCTCGGGGGGTGTACCCGGAGGCGCCCGTCTTCGTGCTGGGACACAGCCTGGGCGGACAGGTGAGCGCGCTCTATGCCAGCGCCCATCCGGAGGCGGTGCGAGGGCTCATCCTGGTCGCGTCCGGCACGCCGTACTTCCGCAACTGGCGCTTCCCCGGGAACCTGGGAGTGCTCGTGGGCACACAGCTCATGCGGGGCCTCAGCTCGGTGCTGGGGTACTACCCCGGGCGGCGGTTCGGGTTCGGCGGCACGGAGGCTCGGCGCCTGATCCGCGAGTGGACCGCGTTCGCGGCGCGAGGCCGGCTCCGGGTGACGCAGAGCCCGCATGACACGGAGGCCCGCTTGCAGCAGTTCTCCCGGCCCCTGCTCGCCATCTCCTTCGATGACGACCCGCTGGCGCCGAGGCCGGCGGTGGATCACCTGCTCTCCAAGATGCCGCGAGCCGAGCTCACGCGCTGGCACCTGCGGCCCTCGGAGGTGGGAGTGCAAGCGCTGAATCACTTTCAGTGGGCGAAGCGGCCCGCTCCCGTCGCGGAGCTGATCGGTGAGTGGATCCGCGCCCGCTGAGCCCGGCTATTTGCTCACCGCGATGGACTTCCGGAAGAGCGACAGACTGTAAACGAAGAACGCCACACCCACCGCGCTCACCATCAGGAACTGACGCCAGACCGCCCCCAGCCCCCCGCCGCGATAGATGATGACCTGCGAGAAGCTGACGAAGTGCCGGGCCGGCAGGAAATAGGTGATGTACTGCAGCCATTTCGGCTGGCTCTCGACGGGCGTGCTCCCGCCCGACAGGAGCATCAGCACGAGGACCACGAGGATGATCAACAGCGCGAACTGCGCCATCGACCGTGAAATAGTCCCCAGGAAGATCCCGAGCGCCGTGGCGAAGAACAGATAAAGCACGACACCGACAAACCACAGCGCCACCGAGCCGGCGAACGGCACCTTCAGCACCATGTCCACGACCCCGAGGAGCGAAGCCGCGGTCGCGACGAGAATCACGAGGCTGTTGGCCCATACCTTCGCCATCGCGATCTCGAACGCGTTCAGCGGCATCACGAGCAGGTGCTCCAAGGTTCCGTGTTCGCGCTCGCGGATGACCGCGGCGCCCGTCAGAACGACCGTCAGCAGCGTGATCTGATTGATGATGGCCACCACGCTCTTGAACCAGGAGGAGATCTCGTTGGGGTTGAAGAGCTTGCGAATGACCAGGTTGATGGGCCTCGCCTCTATATCCTCCGTGCGCTTGAGGTACGACGAGATCCGGTCGTTGATGATGTTCCGGATGTAGCCGGCGCCAATGCCCGCCTGCTGCATGGCGGTCGCGTCGATGTTCATCTGGAGATCCGGGTTGCGCCCCGCCCGAAGGTCGTGCTCGAAGCGGGGCGGAATCACGACGACGAACATGTACCGGCCTCGATCCATGGTCGGCTCGACGTCCGCGGCGGTGATGACCTCGGGCAGCTTGAAGCGGGGCGGATAGAAGGCGTTGAGCATCTCCTTGGACAACGCTGACCCGTCCTCGTCCACGAAAGCGATCGATGCGTTGTTCACCTCGCTCGAGGTCCCCGTCGCCTGGACATAGATTGCCAGGGTGAACGCATAGATGACGAACACGACCATCACCACGTCGCTCAGCAGACTGCGAAGCTCCTTGAGCCCGAGCCACAGGATATTTAGCAGCGATTTCACGCCTATCTCTCCTGTTTTCTCAAGCCGATGGCACTGACAAGCAGGAGGATCGGGATGCAAGCGGCCAGAAAGAGGATGTCCCCCAGGATGAGGCGAGTTCCCAGTCCCTTCGTATATGCGCCCAGACTGGCGTGCATGTAATAGGCGGCCGGCCAGATTGAACCGACCAGCGCGGCACTACCCTGCAGCGTGGAGACAGGCTGCAACAAACCGGAGAACTGGATGGTTGGCACAATGGTCAGAATCGCCGTGACGAAGACGGCCGCGACCTGGCTGCCGGTGAATGTGGATGTCACCATCCCGAGGCCTGTCGTCGCTATGATGTAGAACAGCGTGCAGAGCAGCAGCGCCAGGAAGCTGCCCTTGATCGGGACATTGAAGACGACCAGCGACAGGGCGGTCAGGATGAGAAAGTTGGCCATCCCAATTCCGATGTAGGGCAGCTGCTTCCCGATCAGGTACTCCAGCCTTCCCGTGGGCGTGACATAGAAGTTGATGATCGAGCCCAGCTCCTTTTCGCGCACGATGCTGACCGTCATGAGAATCGCGGGTATCAGCAGCAGCAGCAGTGCTGGGACACTCGGCACGATGGAGTAGATGCTCTCGAACGTTGGATTGTACATGAAACGTTCTGCGATATTGGCCGTGTATTTTTGGGCTGCGGCTGTCTGGAGACCGCTCGCGGGATCCTGCAACATCCCGCTGTGCACTCCCTCGACATATTGCTCGACGGTATCGCCACGGAACGTCATGGCGCCATCCACCTGCGCCAGCACCTCGGGCCCGGAGCCCCGGCGGAAGTCCAGACCGAACCGAGGCGGGATCTCCAGCACCACCGAGACATCATCCGACTGTAGCCGCTTGAGTGCGTCGTCGGCGGATTGGGGCGGCGGAGCCTGAGAGAAATAGCGTCTCGCCGCGGCGAACTGATCGATGTACGCGCGGCTCTCGGGCGACTGGTCGAGGTCCAGCGCGGCAAAGCGGATATTTTCGACGTCGGTCGTGATTCCGAAGCCAAAAACGAGCATCAGCAGCGCAGAGCCGATGAAGGCAAAGGCCAGTCGAACCGGGTCGCGAAGGATCTGTACGGCCTCATTGTGGGTATATGCGAGCAGCCGGCCAAGGCGCAGCCGGAGGCTGGATCGCGCCGGTGACACGTGCTGGGTCGCGGGCGCTTGGGCCGCGGGCGCCGGGGCGGGAGCTTTGTCCTTGCTCTCGGCGGGTGCGGCGGCAGCAGCGGCGGCAGCAGAGTCTTCCATGTAGGCGATGAAGGCGGTCTCCAGGCTGTCGGCCTTTCGTGCCTCGATCAGCTTTTGCGGTGTGTCACACGCCAACACCTTTCCCGCGTTCATGAGGGAGATCCGGTCGCAGCGCATCCCTTCGTTCATGAAGTGCGTCGTCACGAAGATGGTGACGCCCTGCTTCCTCGAGAGGTCGATCAGCAGCTCCCAAAAACTGTCCCGGGCGATTGGATCGACTCCCGACGTGGGCTCGTCCAGGATCAGGATCTGTGGCTCGTGCAGCACTGCGACGGCCAATGAAAGCCGCTGGCGCAAGCCCATCGGCAGGTCCTCGGCCAACGCATCCAGATGCGTGCCCAGCCCGAATCGTTCGACCAGCTCCTCGATGCGCGTCTTCGCCTTCTCGGGCGGGAGATGATAGAGCCGGGCATGCAGGACCAGGTTCTGACGGACGGTCAGCTCGCCGTAGAGCGAGAAGGCCTGCGTCATGTAGCCCAGGTTCTTGCGCACCTCCATGCTTCCGGCCTCGACGGCGCTGCCGAAGAGCTTGGCCGACCCTTCCGTGGGGGGCAGAAGGCCGGTCAACATCTTCATGGTCGTGGACTTGCCGCAGCCATTGGAGCCCAGAAAGCCGAAGATCTCGCCGCGCTCGATCGACAAGGTGACGTGGTCGACGGCCGTGAAGCTGCCGAAGCGGCGAGTCAGGCCGTGGGCTTCGATGGCCAGATCACCCTTGCCCGACTCACGGGGAGGGATGGTGAGCACCTTATGGCCCTTGCGCTTCTCCTCGGGCAGCAGCGCGATGAAGCATTGCTCCAGATCCTTCGTACCCGAGCGCTCCATCAGCTCCGCGGGGCTCCCGGTCGCCAGCACCTTTCCCGCGTCCATGGCGACGATCCAGTCCCACTGCTGAGCCTCGTCCATGTAGGCCGTGGAGATGACGACGCTCATTCCAGGGCGCCCGGCGCGAATCTCGTCAATGAGGGACCAGAATTGCCGCCTCGAGAGCGGATCGACGCCCGTGGTGGGTTCGTCGAGGATGAGCAGATCCGGGTCGTGGACCAACGCGCCGCAGAGCCCCACCTTTTGCTTCATGCCGCCCGAGAGCTTGCCGGCGGGGCGCTCCGCGAACCTTCCCAGCCCCGTGGCATCGAGCAGCTGCCTGACGCGGACCTCGCGTTCCGCGGAGGACAGCCCGAAGAGCCGGGCCATGAAGTCGACGTTGTCGTAGACGCTGAGCTCCAGATACAGGTTCTTGCCCAGGCCCTGAGGCATGTACGCGACCCGCGGGCCCACCGCGCGCCGGTGCCGGGCGTCGGCGATGTCCCCACCCAGGACGATCACCTTTCCCTGCTGCATCTTCTTGGAGCCAGCGACCAGGGCCATCAGCGTCGACTTGCCGACGCCGTCAGGACCCACGATGCCGACCATGATGCCGCTGGGGATCTCTAGCGAGATGCCATCGAGCGCGACGACTTTGCCATAGCGGTGCGTCACGCTCTGGATGGAGACGACTGGCTCGGCAAACCCAGCCGTCGATTCGGGAGACGCAGAGGAGGCCATGGATGAGCCCTCCCGGTCACGGAACCAAACTGGATTCAGCTGGGGGGGCGACGGTCTTCTGCAGCTTGGCCGGCCAGGTGGCGGATGGGTCCACCTTGACATAACCGACGCCGCGGATGCCCGTCTTGATGCGCTCGACGTAGCGGCTGGCCAGCTCCTTGGGGACCTGAATCTTCACCCGGAACATCAGCTTCTCCCGCTCGCTCTTCGTCTCAACCTGCTTGGGCGTGAACTGTGCTTCTGGAGACACGAAGCTGACATACCCGGGGACCGAGCGGTCAGGCTCGTAGTCGACGGTGATGCGCGCTTCGGAGCCCAGCTTCATCCTGGCAGCCTCGTTGGCCGGGAGAAATATCTCCATGTAGACGTCTTCCAGGTTCACGAGCGTCAGCGCCTTTCCGCCGGGGGCGAGGACTTCGCCGGGCTCGGCGAGCCGATAGAGAACTCTTCCAGTCACGGGAGACTTGAGCGTCGCGTCGGCGATGCGCGTCTTGACCGTCTCCGCATTGGCTCGCGCGACCGCGACCTCCTGCTTGGCGGTCTTCAGCTGTGCTTGCGCTTGCTCCAGGGTGGCCTGGGTCGTCCTCAGGTTGTTGGCTCGAACGTCCAAGTCCTGCCGCGAGCCGGCGCCCTCCGCCAGCAGCTTTCGGGAGCGCTCGAGCTCGGTGGTGGCGAGCTGGATCTCGCTCTGCTGCTTGACGATTGCCGCGTCGGCCAACGCCAGGCGTTCCTGCGCGGCCGCGACGCTCGCGTTGGCTTCAGCCAGATTGGCCTCCAGCGTGGTGGTGTCCAACTGCACCAGCACCTGGTCTGGCTTGATGAGGTCGCCTTCGTTCACAAGGATTTGCTTCACCCTCAGGGGTTCCTTGGCGGCGACATCGACGAGCTTCGCCTCAATCCGGCCGTTGCCGGAGACGATCCCCTCTGGCAGCGCGGCTTGCTTCCCTTTCCAATACCGGAAGCCGATGAATGCGACGACCACGACGGCGATCGCCCCAATGATCCACTTGAAAGACTTCTTCGGGAGCTTCTTGGCCATGGCAGACGCCTCTATTGCTTCCCTGGTGGCGGGTTCTTGGTTTCTGGCGCCCGTGGCTGGGACAACAAATCGCCCCAGTCGGTCCTATCCTTCATCTCGCCTTGCGTCTTTTCCGATACGATCGGCTGTGCCTGGCGCACCTCCCAGCCCCCGCCCAGCGCCTTGTACAGGCCTACCAGGTTCGTGGCGATGGATGAGTTCGCCTGGGCCAGGCTGTTCTGCTGCTGCAAGAGCGAACGTTGCGCATCCAGCACGCGCTGGTAATCCACCGCGCCTTCTCGGTACTGCACCAAGGCGATCTCCACCGACCGTTGGGCGGCCTTGACGGAGGCTTGCTCGAACGCCATGGCCTTCTGGGAGTTGACGAAGCCCGTCATTGCGTCCGCGACCTCCTGGGCCGCTCTGAGCACCGTGTTCTGGTAGCTGACGAGCAATTGCTGGAACCGCGCATCTTCGACACGCACCCCGTTCTTCAGGCGGCCGTAGTTCAGGAAGGGCCAGACAATCCGAGGGCCCACGGAGTAGGCCAGGCTGGCGGAGGAGAGGAAATTGTGGGTAGCGGTGTTGCTCGACTCGAGCCCGATCGAGCCGAAGAGCGAGAAGCTGGGATAGAGCTCCGCCTCGGCGACACCAATGCGGGCACACTGCGCGGCGGCATACAACTCGGCGCTGCGCACATCCGGACGCCGCCGCAGCATCTCGGCCGGCACGCCGACGGCCACCTTCTCCGGCGCCGCCGGAATCTGCTTGGGTCCCGCCAGCAAGGCCTCGATGTCGCCCGTGGACTGGCCCAGGAGCGTGCTCAAGGCGTTACGAGCCTGGTCCAGCAGGATCTCCAACTGGGGGATGGTGGCCCGGGTGCTCTCCAACAGCGTCGTGGCCTGGGCCACATCGAGCTCCGAGGTGGCGCCATTGCGGAAGCGCGACTCGGCAATCAGGAGCCCCTGCTCCTGAATCCGGGTGTTCTCCTGGGCTTGCTCGATGAGCACCTCGTACGTGCGAATCAAGACATAGGTTCGCGCGACCTCCGCGCTGAGCGAGACGAGGGCGGAATGGTAGTCCGCCACCGATGCGAGCAAGCTGTCGGCTCCCGACTCCACTCCCCGCCGGTACTTGCCCCAGAAATCGAGCTCCCATGCCGCGTCGAAGCCCAGCCGGAAATCCCCATAGTTGCGATCGAGATTGGCCACATTGGCTGCGTTCTTGCTGAGCCCTATGGCGGTGGCGTTGCCGCTGGCCACCTGCGTCTGCGGAAACTGTCGGCCGGTGAGAATGCCCAACTGGGCGCGGGCCTCCACGATCCTCAGCCCCGCTACCTGTAGCGGCAGGTTCTGCTGGTAGGCGAGCTCGATCAGGTGATTGAGGGACTGATCACCGAAGGTTTTCCACCACTCGGCGTCGACCGCGGTCTGTGTCGAGATCTGCGGATCCCCGTATGTGCGCCACTCTCTGGGCGCCGTGACTGTGGGTTTCTTGAAATCGGGACCTACCGCGCACCCACAGAGCGTCGATAAGACGCCGAGCAGCGGCAATGCGCTGACAAAGGGCGAAAGCCCCGGGAGCATCCCTTGCTTGGTGCTGTTCGTCCCCCGCATTCGGACCACCTCAGTGGCGAGATAATCCGCACTTCGCAGGGGGGCAGGAAGACGATCGGGCGGGCGAGTCGATGTCGCCTGCCAGACAGGATTAGCCGTTGGCGCCGTCTTGCATGAGGAGGGCCGCCGGATCAGTCACGACGATGTCCGCGCCGTAGCGGTGAAGCTCCGCGGCGTGGCCCAGGCGGTCGATACCTACGACATAGGCGAAATGTCCCGCCCGGGCAGCCGCGACGCCGGCAGGCTCGTCCTCGAAGACGACCGTTTCCTCGGAACCGACGCCGAGGGACTCGGCGGCTGCGAGGTAGACGTTGGGGGTCGGCGTGCCGTCAGGGTGCTTTCCGGTGGCGAGTGAGCCATCGATCCGCGCATCGAAGAGGTCCGCGATGCCGGCCGACATGAGAATCTCGGCGCAGTACTTGCTCTCGGAGACGACCGCGGTCCGAAGGCCGGCGGCGCGCGCCGCCTGGACGTAGCGGACCGCTCCCTCGTACGTCTCCACCTGCTCGTGCCGGAGCAGCTCGGCCAGGAGCTCGCCCTTGCGCTCGGTGAGTGCGTGAACGGTGTGCTCGGGCAGCTCGATCCCGCGGGAGTCGAGGAACGAGCGGATGCCGTCCAAGGGCGGCTTGCCGTCGATGTGGAGGCTGTAGTCGCGGACCCGATCGAAGGGGATGAAGGGTTGATCCGACGCTTGCGCCCGTTGCCGCAGGTAGTGGTCGCACAGTTGCTTCCAGGCCTTGGCGTGGAGGTCGGCGGCTTGGGTGAGTACGCCATCGAGACCGAAGATGCAGGCGCGCGTGCGGGGCGGGAGCCCGAGCCTTGTCCGTGTGAGCGGTGGCTCACCCAGGATGAAGGAATCGACCGCGTAGGCGAACCCGTCCTCGTCGTTGGAGCGCGTGACGTGGCGTGCAACGCGCTGGACCTCGGGGTTGGCGTTGCCCATGGCGATCCCAACGCCGGCGGCGTTCAGCATCGGTATGTCGTTGGACATGTCACCGATGGTCGCGATCTCATCGAGGGGAAGCTGGAGAAGGCGTGCGGCCTCGCGCACGACCATGCCCTTGTTCGCTTCGGGGTGTGTGATGTCGAGATAATAGGGCGTCGATCGTGCCGCTGATGCATCGGTGCCCAGCCGCTGGCTGAGCTCGGCTTCGCAACGCTCGACCAACGCTCGATCC
>NZ_JBJMQP010000181.1:0-28724 GCF_045802625.1 Hyalangium sp.
CAGAGCGCCGCACTCTGCGTCTCCATCGCCAGGTACCGCCGCGAGTTTGAGCGCGCTCGCCAGGCGCGTCTGGGCGACCCCCCATTCTGAATGCGGGCGCTCCATTCCCCCGGTGCCCCGCAACCAGCTCGCGCCGAGAAGATCGTCCGAGAAGCCCGCAGCCCGCGCCCCAGCGACTGCGGGCTTCTTCGTTTCGGGATCAAGCGATCTCCGTCGCCGCGATCGCTACGCCGCGCTTCCTGAGGATCGTCTCCAGTCATAATACTTGGGCATACTTTCCACTCTCGCGACTTTTGCTCAGACCTCCACGAAGCGTGCGCCAGAGAGCCCTTCGGATTCGATCGCCTGCTTGATGTCCTCGGAAAGGATGAGAGCGATGTCCCAACCCCACGTGCGGAAGATGCGAGCATCACCCACCTTCGATGGGTCGATGCGCATACCCGCGACGAAGCGATACTTCCCGACCTTTTCCGGCTTGCCATCCTCGGGCTTCCAGTATTGCACCTCGGTGCTGCGGAGATCGTCGATACACCGGATGAGCCGCAGGGTGTTGAGGATGAAATAGGGGCCTGGGTGGGCTTCCACTTGGACGCGGATGAACTGGACGTCAGCAACGAGGAGGCGTTGGAAGAGCTGGACGAAGCGGTGGTGAACGACGGGAATGCTGAAGGCTGCCCATGTGAAGTCCAACTCCTCCCCGGCTGGCTTTACGGGGAATCGGATTGTCCCCTCAAGCTCAAGTCTTCTCCCCTCAAAGAACTGCCAGGGATCAATGGGTCTCCCACCTTCATCGACAGGGCTTCTCAGGTGCCAGCGTGTGTTCGAGCGCCGGTCGTCAACCAAGTCATAGTATCTCGGCATTCTCTTCTCCTTGCCTCAGTCTTGGCGCTTCGTGGCCAGGAAATGGAGTCGTGAGCCGGGAGTACATACCTCACGGGCAATACTCTGGAGCGCTTCTACCAGTTCTCTCTTGCAGTCGGAGGTGCTCTTGCAAGCGGCGACTGCGTCGCGGAGCTTTTGGTAGACCGCTCTGTGATACTCCTCGGGATGGGGACCCTGATGACCCTTGAGATGGACGAGGTTCTCGGATGCCTCAAGGCTCATTCCGGCCAGCGCGAAGATGTCCTCGAATAGAGGAGTCCATGGGCCTCCACGTCGCGTCGAGGATTCATTCTTGTCGGTGGCCAGATGGTGCCACTGGTAGCCCTCCCTTTTCGGGGTGCCGTCGTCGCAGGCGCTGCCCGCCGCGGAGCCTGCTGTCCCCACGGCGGCTCCGGCGAGGACGATGGTGCCGTCCGCCACCACCTGCGCCGTGCTTGAGGCCTGGAACGTCAACCCTCCTGCCACAGCGAAGCGGGGAGGGCTCAGCATGGGTCCGAGCCCTCCCGGAGGCACGTTAGGCAGCACCTTCGCCACGCCGAAGCTGGCGACCATGACGAGCACGCGCAGGGCTGTACCTCCCAGCGCTCGGCCGAAGCGCTCGGCCACGGCCTCTATCTCCGCCATCGTCCTGGCAGCTTGTGCTTCCCGGTAGAGTTGCAAGACGGCCAGCGCCACATTTCGCAACTCCAGTAGCCCCACAGCCAGCGCAAGCCGAGCCGTCAGTGCTGCGGCGAAGGATTTGGAGAAGAGGGGCTCGGGCATGAGCCAGGCGGCGAAGTACACCAGCACCGAGAGCGTGACGCTGGCGAGGAAGAGAGGCGATTGGAACAACTCCCGGGCCGCGTCGCGGATGCCTGCGCCCATGTAGCGCGGGGAGAGCCTGAGCGCCATGAAGAGGGGACTGCGCTCCAAGGCGTTCGGCAGAGGCAGCAGGGGTGGGCCGTAGCGTGCGAGGAACTCCGCGCGCAGGCGCGCTTCCCAGGGCGCGAATGTGCGTGGGGATGAGGCCAGAGCCGGAACCACCGGGAACTGGGTAGGCTCATCGACGCACTGAAGGAAGTCGGCGAGTACAGCGCGGACCTCCTCCTCGCGCACCAGCTCCCAAGCGGGATTCGGTGGCACGGGCTCGAAGTCGAGCTGGAGCCGTTCTCCGGACAACCTTGTGACGCGCACGGGCTGGGGCTCTGGCCGGAGTTCCTGCCCGTCAGGCTCGCCGCCCCGAGTTGTGACACACGAAGAGGGAAGCGCGAGGCACAGCGCGAGGAACAGGCGGAGGAGGGCAGAGGCGGTCTTCATGTCCTCGGCATCATGCCCGGCCCACAGAGACAGCACCACGCCGGGGCTGCCAGACAGAGCGGGATGGCCACTGGCGCGCAGTTCGAGGAGATCTAGAGTTCAAGAAAGCTACCTCATGAGTAGTGACGGAGCATCCTACCTAAAGCTGGAGTCAGCAGGCCACCCTCGGGTACAACGGCTCCATGACCTCCTACAACGCACACAAGCTCTTCTCCGAGATCGAGAGCGTGGTGAAGTCGAACCTCCCCGTCACTGAAGGGCTTCTGCGCGTCATCCAATTCTGTGAGCGCGAGCTGCCACATCCGGACTGGGCTGCACTCCGCCCAGGGGGAGGCAAGCTGGGGATCTCGGCGGATCTCCACCTCATTGGTGCCCCCCTCGCAAACGACCCCAAGTGGATCTTCGGGGATAGATGGGGCCAGGACACGCCAGACGCCGAATCCAATGTTCTCGCTGCCATCTACCAGATTGCCTACGAGCACAAGGCAGGCCTGAAGAATGATGCCGAGTACCCCCTGTGCCTGGCGTACGCCAATCTCGCCATCCGGCATCTTGCACAGACGATGGGGGCTGAGTTGCTCCGTGATGCGGACCAGCGGGTGCTGCACGTGGGCTTCGACTCCGGAGACTTCCTCTGCATCGGCGCCATCCGGAAGGAAGGCCTCATCTTTTCGAAGGATAGCTGGCGCATGACGTAACCCCATGCCTGTAACTCCGCGCGTGACGTAGGCTGCGCGTCGCTGATGGGCTCACCCTCACCGCCAGGAGGCTCGCCATGGAGAGAACTCGCGCCCCCGAGCTGCACCCGGCCCTCATCCCTCTCGGGACGGTGGTGGGGCGCTGGCGCGTGGTGGCTTGGGCCGGCTGCGGCATGTATGGGGCCGTGTACCGCGCCGTGCCCGTGGACGCGGAGCAGGCGGACTCCGTGGCCCTCAAGGTCGCGCTGTTGCCGCGAGACCCGCGCTTCACTCGCGAGGTGGAGCTGCTCTCTCGCACCCAGCACCCCAGCGTCCCTCGCCTGCTGGACTCCGGAGAGTGGCAGCACCCCTTCGGCTCGCTCCACCCGTTCATTGTCATGGAGTGGGTCGGCGGGCCGCCGCTCTATGACTGGGCTTGGGAGCACAACCCCCGCTCCCAGCAGGTGCTGCGCATGCTCGCCCAACTGGCGCGCGCCCTCGAGGCCCTGCATGCCCAGGGGGCTGTCCATCGCGACCTCAAGGGCGACAACATCCTGGTTCGGCGCTCGGACAGCCGCGCCCTGCTCTCTGACTTCGGCTCGGGCATCTATCCGGGCGCCTCCCGACTCACGCCGCCGAACCTGTTCCCGGGCACCCCCGTGTATCGCGCTCCGGAGTCGTGGCTGTTCGAGCTGCGCTTCATGCGCGAGGCTTCCGCTCGCTACTCTGCTGGGCCGGCCGATGATCTCTACTCGCTGGGAGTCACCGCCTACCGGCTCGTCACCGGCCAGTACCCGGAGTTCGGGGGGCACTTCCAGGATGCAACCGGAACCTGGCAGCTCGGGGCGCTGGCTTCACCCGCTCCGCTCGTCCTCAACCCTCGGGTGCACCCACGGCTCGATGCGTTGATTCTTCGCATGCTCTCGATGCGCCCCGAGGAGCGGGGTACCGCTGCGTCGCTGGCCGAGGCGCTGGAAGAGGCCGCCGAGCAGCTCTCTCCTCAGAGTGATCAACCTCTCTTCGCTCGACAGGCTCCGCCACCTGCCGCACTGCCGCCAGAGGAGGTCCCTTTCTCCTCCGAGTCTCGTCAGCCCCGCGCCCCCGCTGAGCGCGCTGCTGCGAAGGGCTCCGGGCCTCGGGAGCGCTTGGCTCGGCTCGACGTGCTCCGAACCCATGTACGGCGCTGGGTGCCCTGGCTCTCGGTGGCAGTAGTAGGGCTCACGTTGATCGCGTGGGCGTGGTGGGCCACTCGCGGAAGAACTATGGACACATCCACGCATTCGCGGACCGAAGCAAGAAGCGAGGATCGGCCGGACGCGGGCCCCGTGGGGTTGGGTAACGCCGCATCGACCACGTCCGTAGTGAGAACTCCTGAGGGCTCCGTTCCGGAGATGATGGCTGAAGACACGCTGCCTGATCCGTTGCCGGGGCAAACGCGGCCTGACGACAAAGGGCGCTGTCCTCGCAAGGAGCAGCTCGCCATCAACGGAGGGTGCTGGGCGCTGATCCCGCTCGGGCGCGAGGAGTGTGAGGGGAACGGCTATGTCTTCACCACGCGGTGCTACGGGCCCGTGCTCTCACACCCGCGCAAGCACCAACCCACTTCCCATCCCGGCAGGCAGCCGTGAAGGATTGGTGACTTCATGTTCACGCTCTACGCGACGCCGCTCTCCGCCAATGGCCGCAAGGTCCTGGCGCTCACCCATCACCTGGGCCTGAAGCCCGAGGTGAAGCTCATCAACGTCTACAAGGGCGAGGGCCGCTCGCCCGAGTATCTGGCCATCAACCCCTGGGGGAAGATCCCCACCCTGGTCGATGGCGAGCTCAAGCTGTGGGAGTCCAACGCCATCCTGCAGTACCTGTCCGAGGCCCACGGCGAGTTCCGGCTGTGGTCTCGGGATCCGAAGCAGCGTGCCGACATCTCCCGCTGGCTGTTCTGGGAGTCCTCCCACTGGCAGCCCGCCTTCACGCCGGTGCTCGCTGCCTTCGTCGGGCCGCTGCTTGTGTCTCAAGCGGCTCGGCCGGCTCCGGTCCACCTGAACTGGAGCAACGAGGGGTTCCAGACCGTGGTGAAGTTCCTGGACTCGCTCCTGAGCCAGCGCCCGTTCATCGTCGGCGACGCGCTCACGCTGGCCGACTTCTCCGTCGCCGGAATGATGATGTACCTGCGCCCGGCCCGGTTTCCCTGGGAGGCCTTCCCCCACCTGAGCGCCTGGTACGAGCGCATTGAGGACCTCGAGGCTTGGAAGGAGACCGCCGACGGGCCCTGGAAGTACTGAGGCCGCCAGGAGAGCGGGCGGGTTGCCCCTCTCTCGCAAAGCAGGGTAGATGCCTCTACCGCGGGGGCTCCCAGGGCGAGGATGCTGGGGAGGCTCGCTCGGGTTCTCTCATGATGCTGGCCTATCCCATGCCACTGTGCGTGGCGCCGATGATGGACTGGACCGACCGGCACTGCCGGTACTTCCACCGCCAGATCAGCCGGCGCACGCTGCTCTACACGGAGATGCTGACCACGGGCGCCATCCTCCACGGCGACCGCGAGCGGCTCCTGGGCTTCTCGCCGGCCGAGCATCCGGTGGCCCTCCAGCTCGGGGGCTCGGAGCCCGACAAGATGGCCGAGGCCGCGCGCATTGGCGAGGAGTGGGGCTACGACGAGATCAACATCAACGTCGGCTGCCCGAGCGACCGGGTGCAGTCGGGCCGCTTCGGCGCCTGTCTGATGGCCGAACCCGAGCTCGTGGCGCGGCTGGTGGGCGCCATGCGCGAGGCGGTGCGAATCCCGGTGACGGTGAAGTCGCGGCTGGCCATCGACGAGATGGAGGAGTGGCCGACGATCGAGAACTTCATCCGGCTGGTGTCGGCGGCGGGCTGCACGCGCTTCATCGTGCACGCGCGCAAGGCGTGGCTGCAGGGGTTGAGCCCCAAGGAGAACCGGGACATCCCGCCGCTGCGCTACGAGCTGGTCCACCGGCTCAAGGCTGAGTTCCCGCACCTGGACATCAGCATCAACGGGGGCATCAAGACCCTGGACGCCACAGCCGAGCACCTGCGGCATGTGGACGGGGTGATGATCGGCCGCGCCGTCTACGAGAACCCGTACCTGCTGGCCGAGGCGGATCGGCGCTTCTTCGGAGCCACGGAGGCCCCGCTGGATCGCCACGCCGTGGCGGAGGCGATGTTCCCCTATATCGAGGAGCGCCGGCAGGACGGGGCTCCGCTGAACGCCATCACCCGGCACATGCTGGGGCTGTTCCAGGGGCTGCCCGGAGCGCGGGCCTGGCGCCGCTACCTGAGCGAGAACGTGCACAAGCCGGGTGCGGGCCCCGAGGTGGTCGCCGCCGCGCTCGCTCTGGTGCCGCGAGCCGCTCCGGCCGAAGTCGCGGCCTGACGAACCGGTCTGACTGTCAGACAGGTTGGTCTGTGCACCGCCCGGGGAGGGGGAGGGCTTGTCAGGGGAGCTGTCGGCCTGGGGCGCTCAGTTGAACAGCTCGAGCAGATCCTCGCGGGTGATGGCCGCCGCGGCCGAGGACTCGCTCAGGGCCGCCTCGAAGAGCGCGCGCTTCTTCTCCTGTAGCCCGAGGATCCGCTCCTCCACCGTTCCCTGAGACACCAGCCGGTACACCATTACCGGCCGCTCCTGGCCGATGCGGTGCGCGCGATCCGCCGCCTGGGCCTCCGCCGCCGGGTTCCACCACGGATCCATCAGGAACACGTGGTCCGCCGCCGTGAGGTTCAGGCCCGTTCCACCCGCCTTGAGCGACATGATCAGCACCGGCGCACCCTCGGAGGACTGGAACCGCGACGTCACCTCGCCGCGGTTGGCCGTCGAGCCGTCCAGCCGATCGAAGCCAATGCCCGCAGACTTGAGGTGCGGCTCGAGCAGGTCCAACAGCGAGGTCCACTGTGAGAACACCAGCGCCTTGTGGCCATCGGACACGGCCGTGCTGAGCGCCTCCACCAGCGTCTGCACCTTCGACGAGGTGTTGGCGTGCTGGCCCGGAACGAGCGCCGGGTGACAGGCCGCCTGGCGCAGCCGAAGCAGGGCCTCCAGCGCCTTGAGCACGCTGCCGCCCTCGCTCAGCAGGGCGACCACTTCCTTCCGGGTTGCCGCCATCACCGCGTCGTAGACGGAGCGCTCGCGCTCATCCAGCGACACGTGCATCACGGACTCGGTGCGCGGAGGCAGCTCGGGCGCGACATCCTTCTTGAGGCGCCGGAGCACGAACGGGCGGATGCGTCGGCGAAGCTGGTTGGCGGCCTCGGGCTGGCCCTCGGAGATGGGCCGCGCCACCTTGTCCTCGAACTGCCTGCGCCCACCCAGCAGCCCCGGGTTGGCGAAGTGCATCAGGCTCCAGAGCTCTTCCAGCCGGTTCTCCAGCGGGGTGCCGCTCAGCGCCAGCCGGAAGTTCGTCTTGAGCCCGAACGCCGCGCGAGCCGCCTGGCTCTCGGGGTTCTTGATGGCCTGGGCCTCGTCCAGCACGACGGCGTCCCACGTGCGCGCCGAGAGCGCCGCCACCTCCAAGCGCAGGATGGAGTACGTGGTGAGCGTCACGTCGGCGGACTCGTCCAGGGAGCGTCCCGGCCCGTGGTACACGCAGACCTTGAGCGACGGACGGAAGCGCTTGATCTCCGCCGCCCAGTTCGGCAGCACGCTGGTGGGGCAGACGACGAGCGAGCGAGGCCCCAGCACGCACAGCGTCTGGAGCGTCTTCCCCAGGCCCATGTCGTCCGCGAGGATTCCTCCCAGCCCCGCGGACTTCAGGAAGCCCAGCCAGCTCACGCCCTGCTGCTGGTAGTGGCGCAGTGTCGCCGATAGATCCGCCGGCAGCGCCGGAGCCGGGAGCTTCTCGAAGCCCTCGACCATGGGAGCCAGCTTGTCCAGGCCTGGCGGAGGAGGCTGCTCGAGCGTCTCGCACAGCGCGCTCAGCTCGGGCAGGGCGTGGTTGGCGACCTTGCCATCCGCCTGTCGCGCGGCGAGCAGGTCCGCCACGCGCTGCCCGTTCTTGTCCAGCCATGCCCGAGGCAGCGGCGCCCAGCCACCGCCCTCCAATGGCACCAGGCCCAGTCCCTCCGACCACGCGCGGATGACGGCCGCGGCGTCCACCGTCTGAGGCTCGCCCTTGCCGCCCTCCACCTGGAACTCCAGCGTGAAGCGCACGTCCGGAATGCCGGAGCCGGCGACACCGGAGTCCACCTTGAGCAGCGGCCGCAGCTTCACGTCCGGGCTCACCAGCCCCGCCGCGTCTCCCGTCAGGTCTCCGCGCCAGCGGCGCAGCTTGTCCGCCCAGCGCACCATCTCCTGGCCCTGCACCGTCAGCCGTCGGCCGGGCACCAGGTTCAGCTCGTCGCGGAGCTGGTGGATGAGCCGCTGCTCCGCGGCCTCGTCCCGCAGGGGCACCGCGCCGCGCAGGTACACCATCCGCCCGTTGTCGATCCGCACCGCTGGCGGCGCGCCATAGACGAGCGTGGGCAGCACGGACAGCCCCTGCTCCAGCTGCTGCAGCTCCAACTGCACGCGCGGCTTCAGCTCGCGATCAATGGGCGGCAGGCGCCGGCTGCGGACCTCGACGGGGATGCGCCGGGCCAGCTCCGGGAGCACCTTCGACGTCACCTCCCCGAGCTGCTCGGGCGCGAACGTCCGAACCACCGGGAGGTTCTGGAGCCACGCCCCGGTCATCGCCGTCTCTCCCAGGCGGGCCAGCGCATCTCCGCTCAGCGCCACCCCCGGGCTCAGCACCTCCACGACGCGAGGATCCCGCACCACCGTCACCACCAGCTGCGCGCCCCGGTCCTCCACGAGGGCCCTCGGGAGCACCGCCTCTCCAGACACCGCCACGGGCCGCCCATCCAGCAGCACGTTGCGCGCGGGCTCGAGCGCCGTGAGCAGCGCGTCCAGCTTCTCGGGCGTCAGCGCTCCGCGGGTGCGGCGCTCCAGGAGGCGATCCGTGATCAGATCCGACTGCTCCACCTGCAGCGTCGCGGCCTGGGCGGGCTTCGCCATGATGGAGGACAGGCTTCCGTCCAGGGGCTCCTCGGCCCCATCGGCGTGCGCGAGCGTGCGCTCGAGCTGCAGCCCGCCCTCAACCCGCGTGAAGTGGTACACCACGCGAGACCACTTGCTCGAGGTGGCCTCCAGCGGCTTGTCCTGGCTCTCCGCCTGCTGCAGGGAGATGGCGGCGGCCACCACGTGCTCGCACGGGTCCACACGCCCGGGGCAATCGCACTCCCACGCCTCGTCGTTCGGATACAGGACGACCGTCAGCGGCACCGAGCGCCCGGGGGCTCGCACGCGCAGTTCGATCTCGCTCGCGGTGCGCGCCTGGAGCGCCACGGCCCCCGAGCGGGCGAGGTTCACCCCGGTAGTCCAGATGCCAGGGCGGGCTTCTTTTCGAACGGCTTCGAGGAGCGGAGAGTTCTCGGGCATGGGGGACGCGACTCCCTAACGCCTCGCGGAGGCTCTGCGCAACGCCGGTGAGGAGCAAAGCTCCGACAGCTAGCGCGGCGGGGGCTCGGCTGCCTTGGCGGTGTCGGCCGGGCCACGCTTCCGGCGGATGATCGATCGACGCGGGCCGCGCAGGGCGAAGTTCAGGAGGAAGGCACCCGGGAGCAGCATGCCCAGGCCCTGGGTCAGGTTGGCCGGTGGGTGGGCCACCATGCCAAGCACCAGCGCGGCGAAGAGCGCCCCACACACCAGCCGGATGACGAGCGAACTCACGAGGGAGACTCTACTCGGACTCAGAACGCGACGGGGAGGCGCTCCAGGCCGTGGATGAGCAGGCCGGGGCGCCACCGGAGCGTGGAGGGGTCCTCGGCGAAGCGCAGGCGGGGCAGCCGCTCCAGCAGCAAGGGGAGCGCGAGCTGCGCCTCCAGCCGGGCCAGGGGCGCCCCGAGGCAGAAGTGGATGCCCGAGCCGAAGGCCAGGTGCCGGTTGGGCGCGCGGGTGATGTCGAAGCGCTCGGGCTCGGCGAACTGCTCGGGATCATGGTTCGCGGACAGCAGCGAGGCCATGATCATCTCCCCGGCGGGGATGCGCTGCCCCTGAAACTCCGTGTCCCGCAGCGCGAAGCGGCTGGTGGTGTGCCGCACCGGGCCGCAGTAGCGCAGCATCTCCTCCACGGCCGGCTCGATGAGCGAGGGGTGGGCGCGCAGCCGCTCGAGCTGGCCGGGGTGGCGCAGCAGGGCCCAGACACCGTTGGCGATGAGGTTCACCGTCGTCTCGTGGCCCGCCACCAGGAGCAGAGACACCATGCTCATCAGCTCGACGGCGGTGAGCCGGTCTCCCTGCTCCTCCGCCGCGAGCAGGGCGCTGGTGAGATCATCTCCCGGCTCGGCGCGGCGCCGGGCCAGGAAGCTCTGCAGGTACTGCTGGAACTGAACGGTCGCCTTCCGCAGCGACTCGAGGTGGGTGCCCTTGGGGGAGATCAGATCGGTGGTCCACTGGCGGAACCGATCCTGGTCCTCGGTGGGCACGCCCAGCAACTCGGCAATCACCGTGATGGGCAGCGGAAAGGCGAACGCCTCCAGCAGCTCCATGCTCCCGCTGGCGGGCAGGGAGTCCAGCAGCCGCTGGGCGATGGCGGTGATGCGAGGGCGCAGCGCCTCCACACGGCGCGCGGTGAAGGCCTGGGACACCAGCGAGCGCAGCCGCGAGTGGACCGGCGGATCCGAGTTCAACATGTGCTTGTCGAACTGGCCGACCTCCTCCACCCGGAAGTAGCGGAGCCGGTCCTCGTCGGTCAGCTTGTACTTGTCCTTGGTGAAGCGCGTATCCCTCAGCAGCTCCAGCGTGTCCCGGTAGCGGCTGACGACCCACATGGGGACCTGCTGCGTGGGGCTGAGCACCCGCGTGATGGGGGGCACAGGGCTCCCGGGCTCAATCCTGGAAGTGGCCGGCGCGCGCCTGATCGAAGTCCACCCGGTGCTTCAGGTAGAGGGTGTCCAGCATGTGGTTG
This sequence comes from Hyalangium sp., assembly GCF_045802625.1. Taxonomy (NCBI): domain Bacteria; kingdom Pseudomonadati; phylum Myxococcota; class Myxococcia; order Myxococcales; family Archangiaceae; genus Hyalangium; species Hyalangium sp. Next base: position 10,808 of record NZ_JBJMQP010000181.1, read on the forward strand.
CTGATCAGGTTGAGGTTGCCGTCGGTGAAGCGGTGCACCACCGCGCCCTTGCCCGCGTCCTTCAGGAAGGAGAGCGGATCCACGCTGCCGCCCAGGCCCGTGAGCGTGGGCACCGCGTCCGCGTTGTTGACGTAGTGCACGTACTGCGGGCCGTCCGGGTAGTGCGTCGAGGCCGCGCCGAACGTCTCGACTTTTAGATGGCTCATCAGCTTCTCGGTGTCCGCCTTGGACAGGCCGTCCTCGGCGCGCAGCCGCTGCTGCACGTGGTCCAGCGCCCGGGCGGTGATGAGGCCGCCCTGGCTGTAGCCCATCAGGTGCACGTCATGCCCGGCCTTCAGCTCCGAGTAGACGGTGTCCGCCAGCGTGTCCACCGCGGGGTTGCTGCCCTTGTCGAGCTTGTCCGTCACGCACTGGGCCAGGTCCGTGGCCAGCCCCTGCGTCGAGTTGTGGATGCCCACCACCTTCGCGCCCGAGGTCTCCGCGATGGACTGCATCTCCTTCATCTGCCCGTCCAGCGGCGTCATGATGCCGTTGACGTAGAGGATGGTCTCCGAGGGGTTCGGGTTGCCCTTCGGGGTGACGCCGGGGATCTGGCTCAGCGGCGTGCCCGGCGGGAACGTCTGGCCCTGCGTCCCCACGAACTTCCCATCGTTCATCCGGTCCGGCTTGGCGTTGCCGCCGAAGAGCTTCTCCACCTCGGCCAGCGTGGTGGACTCGAACACGTCCGCCCCCATCTTCAGGAAGCGGGGCATGTCCTCCAGGCCCGCCTTGGCCAGATCCGCCAGCTTCTCCAGCGGGTTCAGCGACAGGGACTTCTTCTCGGCCGTGGCAGCCGTCCGGGTGGCGCTCGCCGGGGTGAAGGCGCTGCGGCTGCGGTCGATGGTGCTCATGGGGTGCTCCTGATTGATTCGAAAATCGATGCGTTGCAGCATTATCCCACATGGTGGGGAAAAGTTGCGTCCCCAGGCGAGCCCCCGCGCCCGAGCGCAGAGGGCTCGGGTCCGGCACAAACCTGCTTGCTGCTCGGTCGAGAAGCGGAGCGCCGACTGTTTGCCTCACAATAGACCTACAGGGTATTCAGTCTGCTCCGGCCCATAAGGGGAGCACATGAGCATCCTCATCAAGAACGGTCGCATCGTCACCGCCGTGGACGACTACATGGCGGACGTCTTCATCGAGGGGGAGAAGATCACCCTCATTGGCAAGGATCTGAAGGTTCAGGCGGACAAGGTCATCGACGCCGCGAACCGGCTGGTCCTCCCCGGCGGCATTGATCCGCACACGCACTTCGACATGCCCTTCGGGGGCACCACGTCGGCGGACGACTTCGCCAGCGGGACGAAGGCGGCGGCCTTCGGTGGCACCACCACGGTCATCGACTTCGCCATCCAGCCCAAGGGCGACTCGACGATGAAGGGCCTGGACATCTGGCACGACAAGGCCAGCGGCAAGGCGACCATCGACTACTCCTTCCATATGATCATCACCGACATGCCGGACGAGCGGCTGCCGGAGATGCGCAGGCTGGCCGACGAGGGCGTCACCTCGTACAAGCTCTTCATGGCGTACCCGGGCGCCCTCTACGTGGATGACGGGACGCTGTACCGGGCGTTCCGGCAGGCGGGCGAGAACGGCACCCGCATCTGCATGCACGCCGAGAACGGCATCGTCATTGACGAGATCATCAAGGCGGCGCTGAAGGACGGGAAGACCTCGCCCAAGTACCACGCGCTCACCCGGCCCACGCGGATGGAGGCCGAGGGCGTGCACCGCGCCATCAGCATCGCCGAGGTGGCCAAGGTGCCGCTGTACATCGTCCACCTGTCGAGCTCGGACGCGCTGGAGCAGGTGAAGATCGGCCGGGCACGCGGCGTGGATGTGATCGCCGAGACGTGCCCCCAGTACCTCTTCCTGGACGAGAGCTACTACGACAGAGAGGGCTTCGAGGGCGCCAAGTGGGTGATGACGCCCGCGCTGCGCGAGAAGTGGAACCAGGACGTGCTCTGGCAGGGCCTGAAGTTCCGCGACTTGGAGACGATCGCCACGGACCACTGCCCGTTCTGCTTCAAGGATCAGAAGGAGCTGGGCAAGGACTCGTTCGCCAAGATTCCCAACGGGGCGCCGGGCGTCGAGAACCGGATGAGCCTGGTCTACAACGGCGGCGTGGTGGGCGGGCGCATCAGCCTCAACCGCTTCGTGGAGTTGACCTCGACGGCGGCTGCCAAGGCGTTTGGCCTGTTCCCGAAGAAGGGCACCATCGCCGTGGGCTCGGACGCGGACATCGTGATCTTCGATCCGAACCGCAAGGAGACCATCAGCATCAACAACCCGCACACGCACCACATGAAGGTGGACTACAGCTCCTACGAGGGCTTCCAGGTCCAGGGCTTCACGGAGACGGTGCTCTCGCGCGGGCGCGTCATCATCGAGAAGAACGAGCTGAAGACCGAGCGCGGCGGACAGTTCATCAAGCGCGCGCTCACGGGCTCGCTGCTGCGCTGAGCTTCGCCCCACTTTCTACCCACTTCAGAGCAACACCCCACGAGAGGATTCAATGGCGCGTAAGGTCATCGGCGGGCTCATCCAGATGTCGAACCCCATCAACGACCCGTCGGCATCCGTGCAGACGGTCCGCGATGCGATGTTCGAGAAGCACCTGCCGCTCATCGAAGAGGCGGGCAAGCGGGGCACGCAGATCCTCTGCCTGCAGGAGGTCTTCAACGGCCCCTATTTCTGTCCCTCGCAGGACTCGAAGTGGTGTGACCTCGCCGAGCCGATCCCGGGCAGCACCACGGTGGAGCGCCTCTCCGCCTACGCCAAGAAGTACCAGATGGCGATGGTCATCCCCATCTACGAGCGCGAGATGGCGGGCGTCTACTACAACACCGCGGCGGTGGTGGACGCGGACGGCACGTACCTGGGCAAGTACCGCAAGAACCACATCCCGCAGACGAACGGCTTCTGGGAGAAGTACTTCTTCAAGCCGGGCAACCTGGGCTACCCCACGTTCCAGACGCGCTACGCCAAGATTGGCGTGTACATCTGCTACGACCGGCACTTCCCCGAGGGCGCGCGCCTGCTGGGCCTGAACGGGGCGGAGATCGTCTTCAACCCGTCCGCCACGGTGGCGGGCCTGTCGCAGTACCTGTGGAAGCTGGAGCAGCCGGCGCACGCGGTGGCCAACGGCTACTTCATCGCCGCCAGCAACCGCGTGGGCACCGAGGCCCCGTGGAACATCGGCAGGTTCTACGGCACCAGCTACTTCTGCGATCCGCGCGGCACCATGCTCGCGGTGGGCAGCGAGGACAAGGACGAGCTCGTCACCGCGGAGATGAACCTCGACGTGATCGAGGAGGTGCGCCGCACCTGGCAGTTCTTCCGGGATCGCCGCCCAGAGACCTACGAGAACATGGTCAAGCAACTGCCGTAGTCGAGCCGTCTCACCGAGGTCTCTACACCAATGAGAGTCATGGAACCGAAGCGCTTCGAGCTGCCCCCGGGCCGCGCGGAGGAAGGCTTCAAGGACAAGAAGCCCCTCTACACGCCGGCCGAGGCGATGGCCGAGGCCAACCGCTGCCTGTATTGCTCGGACGCGCCGTGCATCAAGGCGTGCCCCACGGCCATCAACATCCCGGAGTTCATCCGGAAGATCGGCACGGGCAACATCAAGGGCTCGGCGCGGACGATCCTCTCGGCCAACATCCTGGGCCAGAGCTGTGCCCAGGCGTGTCCCGTGGAGGTGCTGTGCGCCGGCTCGTGCGTGTACACGGGCTGGGGCCGCGAGCCGATCAACATCGGCCGGCTGCAGCGCTTCGCGGTGGAGACCACGCTCCCGAAGACGCCGAACCTCTTCCAGGCGAAGCCCGCCACGGGCAAGCGCATTGCCCTGGTGGGCTCGGGCCCGGCCTCCATCGCGGCGGCGGGCATGCTCGCGCTGGAGGGGCACACCTGCCTCATCTACGAGCGCAAGGCCATCCCCGGCGGGCTCAACTCGCTGGGTATTGCCCCGTACAAGCTGAAGGGCCCCGAGGCGCTCCGGGAGATGGAGTGGGTGTTCTCGCTGGGGCGGATTGAATTGCGCACCGGCGTGGAGGTGGTGGAGCACGCCAAGGGCCCGGGGCAGGTGTCGGCCTCGGAGCTGCTGGCGAGCCATGACGCCGTGTTCCTCGGGCTGGGGCTCGGGGCGGACTCGCGGCTGGGCATTCCGGGCGAGGAGGGCGAGGGCGTCCATGGCGCCACGCACCTCATCGAGCGCATCAAGACGGAGCCCGGGCTGACGCTGGCGGGCGTGAAGCACGCCCTCGTCGTCGGCGGTGGCAACACGGCGCTGGATATCGCGCATGAGCTGGCGCTGCTCGGGGTGGAGGTGGAGATGGTGTACCGCCGCTCCGAGAAGGAGATGGGCGGCTATACCCACGAGCTGGACGGCGCCCGCCTGGACGGCGTGCGGCTGGTGGAGAACCGGCAGCCGGTGGAGCTCGTCCGCAAGGACGGCAAGCTGGTGGCGGTGAAGCTGGCCTCCACGCGCGACGGCAAGCCCGTGCCGGGCACCGAGGAGACGGTGCAGGCGGAGCTGGTGGTGATGGCGATTGGCCAGGAGCGCGCCACGGGCGTGGCGAAGGCGTTCCCGGGCGTGGAGGTGGACTCGCGCGGCCGGGTGAAGGTGGACGCCGCGACGCACCGCACCGGCCACGCGAAGGTGTGGAGTGGTGGAGATTGCGTCAACGGTGGCAAGGAAGTCGTGAACGCCGTGGCGGAAGCGAAGATCGCCGTCCGGGACATCCAGCGGCACCTGGCAGGGGAGTGAGACGAGATGGCCGATCTGTCGATTGATTTCTGCGGCGTGCGCAGCCCGAACCCCTTCTGGCTGGCGTCCGCCCCGCCGACGAACACCGGCGACCAGGTGATGCGGGCCTTCGACGCGGGCTGGGGCGGCGCGGTGTGGAAGACGCTGGGCAACCCCATCGTCAACGTGACGAGCCGCTTCGGCGGTATCGATTACGGCAACACCCGGCTGATGGGGCTCAACAACATCGAGCTCATCACCGACCGCCCGCTGGAGGTGAACCTCCGCGAGATGCGCGAGGTGAAGCGCCGCTATCCGAAGCACACCCTCATCGCCTCGCTGATGGTGGAGACGAAGGAGGAGTGGAAGGAGATCATCCGCAAGGCCGAGGACACTGGCGCGGACCTGCTGGAGCTCAACTTCGGCTGCCCCCACGGCATGTGCGAGCGCGGAATGGGCTCGGCCGTGGGCGCCGAGCCCAAGGTGCTGGAGGAGATCTCCCGGTGGGCCATGGAGTTCGCCCGGGTGCCGGTCATCGTCAAGCTCACGCCGAACGTGGGCGACATCACCGAGCCCGGTGAGGCCGCGGCTCGCGCGGGCATCCCGGCGCTGTCGCTGATCAATACCGTGAAGTCGATCATGGGCGTGGATCTGGACCGCCTGGTGCCGCTGCCGCGCGTGGGCAACGCCTCCACGAACGGCGGCTACTGCGGCCCGGCGGTGAAGCCGATCGCGCTGCACCTGATGTCGCAGCTCACGCGGCATCCGCAGGTGGGCAAGCTGGCCTTCTCGGGCATCGGCGGCGTGTCCAACTGGCGGGACGCGGCGGAGTTCATCGCCCTGGGGGCCACTTCGGTGCAGGTGTGCACCGCGGTGATGCACTACGGCTACCGCATCGTCGAGGACATGATCGAGGGGCTCTCGAACTTCCTGGACGAGAAGGGCATGAAGTCGGTGTCAGAGCTGCGCGGCCGAGCGGTGCCCGCGTACCAGGATTGGGGCGAGTTGGACTTGTCCTACAAGCTGGTGGCGAAGATCAACGAGGACAAGTGCATCGGCTGCCAGCTCTGCTACGTGGCGTGCATGGATGGCTCGCACCAGTGCATCCACATTCCGGGGCGGACGGAGGAGGAGTCTCGCCGCGCCGGCCACACGCACATTCCGCAGCACGTGCCCAACCGGGTGGTGACGGCGAAGGCGGGCACGCCGGGAGCGCGCGTGCCCTTCGTGCATGAGGACGAGTGCGTGGGGTGCAACCTCTGCCAGCTGGTGTGCCCGGTGCCCGACTGCATCACCATGGAGGAGGTACCCTCGGGCAAGCCCACGGAGAGCTGGAATGACCGGGTCGCCAAGGGCACGGACTTCGTGCCGGGCGGACTGGAGGCCACGGCGGCCGCGCGCAGGAAGAGCGGGTAGGCTGGGCGCTGGAGTTGGGGCTACGAGCTGCGCGTCGGCAGCTCGCGGAAGGCGATGTCCTGCTCGTAGCCCAGCCGCCGCACCGCTTCGGCGAAGCGCTCGGTGGCAATGATTGTCGTCAGGAAGTCCTCCAGCCGGAAGAGGTCCAGATCGGCTGGCAGGGTGGCGGCGTCTAGGATCATCTCGGATCCATCTGGGCGTGTCCCTCCCTTGCGCTCACACTTAGGGCATGGCGCCGGACGGTCCGCAGGCAGACAGTCCGGATGAACACGGCCGCGCGGGAGCAACTCCATCTCCAGCAGTTCGGGCGGGTTCTTCTTGCGAAAGCGCAGCTCGGTGCGAACGCCCTTCAGGCCTCGAAGCTCCTCGGCCTGCAAGCGCTCCATGGGTTCGCGCCGCATCAGCAGCGTCCACGAGTGGTGCAGCACCAGCGGGCCGAACTCTCCCTGGGCTGAGCCATGCATGGGGCCGAACAGCGTCCCGGGCCAGAGGTGAACGCCAGGGGGGGCCAGCGGGCGAACCTGCTCGCGCAGCCGCTCGAACTCTGCGTAATCGCCCTCGCACCGGGGCAGGTATTTCTTTTGTTCCTGAGGGGGGAAGTGGGACAGATCCACTGAAGGGTAGGAATCCCCAGCGATGGACCAGACGGCACGGCACACCGGGCAATCCACCCCGGGCAGGCCCCACTTGTTTCCGTAGTCGTGCCCGCCCGAGTAACGCGGATTCGGTACTGTCTCTAGCGAGTAGAACCTCATGGCCCCTGATACCCCGGTGGGAGTGGCTGTGGTAGCCGTTTTCGATATGGCAGTACCGGCCCGAACAACTCGAACTCGTAGATAAGCTGCCCCGCATACCGGAAGATTTCTTCCTTCGGCGCACCGAGGTGCTTGGGGATCCACTCTCCCCAACGTGCGTTCCAGGGGCCTCCTTTCGGCCCCGCGTGGATGCTCCGGTGTTTCATCACTTCCAGTAAGATCGTGTACTCATCAATGTTGATCCCCTTCCGCTCAAAAAACTCCCTGAACGCCCGCGGGAAGACGTGGTGCTGCTCGTGCTGCTTGTTGCGTTCCTGGGCCGCTTCCTCCAGCTCCTTCAGCTGACTGGGTAGCAGCGGTGGCTGGTGGTCCCACGGGATGACGAGCACCGGGCGCGAATCCCACGGCACCTCCTGCGCGCTCCCCCAATTGCGCTGCGCCGTCCCTCCGACTTCGGCCAGGGGTTCCACCTCGGCCCACGCGAGCGCCGTCTGTCCCAGCATGAGGCGCTGGAGCACCTCCCGGCAGCGGTACAGCCCGCACTGCTGGCCGTGACACAGCGCCAGCAGGCTGCTCTCGTCCTGGCACGCCTCCTGGAATGAGACGGCGTGCCCCACCTCTTCATTGTCTACGCTCTCATTTTCGGGAGCCGGAATCGTCGCACAGGCCGCCAGCGCGCCGAGCGCCAGCAGCCACATCCATCGCCAGGAGTGTCTGCTCATGGAGCTGCGAGCGTAACATTTCAACCAATGGGAGCCGCCCGCGTCGCTGGCTCCACCTCCGAGGCTGCACGCTTGCTGGAGCCTTTGTTACATCGCCGGACATGGCGAACACTCCCTCAGACAATGTCCCCCCGACGCAGCAACTCGTTGAGCGCCTGCACGGCTACTGGATCACCCAGGTCATCCATACTGTCGCCCAGCTGGGCGTGGCGGACCGGCTCACGAGCGGCCCCCGCCCGAGTGATGAGGTGGCTCGCGAGCTGGGCACCCACCCCGAGGGCCTGTATCGCCTGCTGCGCGGCGCTGTCACCGCGGGCCTCGTGCAGGAGGTGTCTCCGCGCGCCTTCTCGCTGACGCCCATGGGCGAGCTGCTCCGCTCGGAAGCGCCAGGCTCCATGCGTGACATCGCCATCGCCCTGAGCGACCGCTCCCATTGGCTGCCCTGGGGCCGGCTCCCCGAGGCGATTCGCACCAACCAGTCCACCGCTCGTGCCGCGCTGGGCACCGGCTTCTGGGACCACTTCGTGAAGCACCCCGAGGAGGCCACCCACTTCGCTCGGGCCATGGGCGGTCTCTCCGGCATGCTTGCCAGCGAGGTGGCGCGCCTCCATGACTTCTCCCGCTATGCCCGCGTGGCCGATATCGGCGGCAGCCAGGGCGTGGTGCTGGAGGCCGTACTTCGCGCCCACCCCTCCTGCCGAGGCATCCTCTTCGATCTGCCCCACGTCATCGAAAGCGCCCGCGCCCGCATCGAGGCGGTGGGACTGGCCGGAAGGGTGCAACTGGTGGGCGGCAGCTTCCTCGAGCCCGTCATCCCCGCCGCCGAGGCCTACTTGCTCAAGCACATCCTCCACGACTGGGACGATGCCTCCTCCGCCACCATCCTCCGTCACATCCACCAGGGCGCGCCGCAGGGCGCCCGGCTGTTCGTCGTGGAGCTGGTGATGCCAGAGGATGGCCAGCCCTCGTTCGTGCCGCTCATGGATCTCAACATGCTCGTGCTCGTGGATGGCCGCGAGCGCACGGCCCGCGAGTTCAAGACGCTGCTCGCGTCAACGGGCTGGGCGCTGGAGCGCATCACTCCCACCCAGAGTGGGATCTGCCTCATCGAGGCCCAGCGGCGTTGAGCCTCGCGGGGCGCGCCCTACGCCAGCGGTTCATCCGCCCTGAGTGGAGCTGCCGGTTCGCCCCGTGCCGAACAAAGCCAGACGTCCCTCAGTCGCTGGCGGCCTTGGGCGGCGGAGTCCCGGGCGACTCAGGCGCCGGCCGGTTGGCCAGCGCGGCGGCCGAGAGGATGCACAGGCCACCTACCAGCACGGAGCCTGTGAACGGCTCGCGCAGCACCACCACTCCCAGCACCACCGCCACCAGCGTGTCCAGCATGGCCATGGCCCCCAGCGCCGCGAGGGAGATCCGCGGCAGCAGCCAATACAGCAGCTGGTACGTCACCACCGTGCCGCCCAAGGCCAGCCACAGCACGGCGAACACCGCGCGGGGCGTCCAGTGCACAGGTGTCCCCGCCTCCAGAAGAAAGGACACTCCCAGCAGCGGCAGCGAGCTGGTCAAGGTCTGGACACACACCAGCAGGTGTGGCGGCACATGCCCCATGTGCTGCTTCACCAGCACGTTGGCCACCGCGATGAGCCCCGCGGAGCCCAGGATGAGCAGGCCCCCCAGCATCACCGGGCCGGAGACGGCCAGCGCTCCCAGCTGGGTTCGTTGCAGGGACACCACGCCTGCAATCCCCAGCCCCGCGGCGAGCAGCTTGCGCGGCGTCAGGTGCTGATCCGGCATCAGCGCCCGCCCCACCAGGAGCACCCATACCGGGTAGGTGCAGAACAGCAGCGCGGACCAGTTCGAGGGGATCCACTGCTGGCCCACGAACATCATCCCAAAGGGAATCGCAATCTGCAGGGCGCCCAGGGCGACGATGCGCGCCAGGGTGCCCGCTCCCAGCGCGCTCCCTCCGGCGCGGCTGAACGGCAGCAGCACCAGCCCGGCCACCAGCATCCGCACGCCCACGAAGTGCAGCGGCGGCACGTCCTCCAGGCCCACCTTGGCCACTGACCACGTCGAGCCCCAGGTGATGAAGCAGATGCAGTAGGCGAGGACCACTTTCAGCGAGTCCGCTGGGCGAGAAACTGAGACGGAGGCCATGGCGTGGGCGGAAGTAGCACGGGGAGCATGTGGGCGCACGGACGCTCTCAGGCGCCCAGCGGAGATACGGCCAGGGAGGGGGCGGGCCCACACTCCGGCTGGCCGGCAAGCGAGGAGAGGAGGAAGCGCATCAGGAAACTCCTCGGGTTGGGCAGAGTTGGCTTAACCTTGCGAGTGTCTTCACTTCAGGGGGGAGTACATGCGGAACACGATGCGATTCGATCGAGCCGTGATCATTGGTGGCAGCATGGCGGGCCTGCTGGGCGCCCGAGTGCTGGCGGATTACTTCCAGGAAGTCATCGTCCTCGAGCGAGACGAGGCCTGCGAGGGACCCGAGGCTCGCAAGGGTGTGCCGCAGGGGCGCCATGCGCACGGGCTGCTGGACGCGGGGCTCCAGGTGATCGACAAGCTCTTCCCGGGCCTGGTGCAGCAGATGTACGCCGAGGGCGCCGAGCGCATGGACATGGGGCGCGACGCGGCGTGGTGCACGGCGGGCTCGTGGAAGCCGCGCTACGTCAGCGGCATCGAGCTCATCCTCTGCACCCGCATGTGGCTGGAGTGGAAGGTGCGCGGCCGCGTCGCCATGCTGCCTCAGGTGAAGCTTCGCCAGGGCTGCTCGGTGGAGGCGCTGCTCACGGATGACACCGGCACCCGCGTCACCGGCGTGAAGGTGAGGACGGCCGAGGGCGAGGAGACGCTCCCGGCGGATCTCGTCGTGGACACCGGGGGCCGTGGCTCGCGAGCGCCGGGCTGGCTGGAGGCGCTCGGCTACGGCAAGCCCGAGGAGGAGAAGGTCGGCCTGCAGCTGGCCTACACGAGCCAGTTCTTCGAGCCCTCGCCCCGCTACCAGGGTGACTGGAAGATGATGGCCGTGTTCCCCCGCGCGCCGGAGGAGCGCAAGGGAGGCTTCATCGCGCGCGTGGAGGGAGGGCGCTGGCTCGTCACGCTCCATGGCTACTTCGGTGGCTACCCGCCCACCACCGACGAGGGCTTCCTGGAGTTCGCGCGCACGCTGCCCAAGCCCGACATCTACGAGGCCATCCGCGAGGCGAAGCCGCTGGGCGAGGCCGTCATCCACAAGGTGCCCTCGAGCCGGCTGCTGCACTACGAGCGCATGGAGCGCTTCCCGGAGGGCTTCGTCGTCTTCGGGGACGCGGTGTGCGCCCTCAACCCCGTCTATGGCCAGGGCATGACGGTGTGCTGCTTGAGCGCGAAGCTGCTGGGCGAGGTGGTCGCGGCGCAAGTGCGCTCCACCCCGGGCTCCGTGCAGGGCCTGTCGCGGCGCTTCCAGCGCAAGCTGGCCAAGCTGATCAGCGTCCCGTGGATGATGGGGACCACCATGGACCTGAAGTTCCCGGAGGCCCAGGGCCAGCGCTTCATGGGGCTGGGGTTGCTGCACTGGGGCTTCGGCACGCTGCTCGACTTCACCTCGGTGAGCACGCTGGCCTGCCGCCAGTTCTACGAGGTGATGCACATGCGGCGCGGCATGGAGGCGCTGCTGCGGCCGGATATGCTCGCGGCCTTCGCGCTCTACGGGCTCAAGAGCCTCTTCGTCCCCTTCCCGCGGCGGGCCAACGTGCACACCCTGCCGCGGGCTCCGGCCTGAGCGGGCGCGGGGCTCAGAAGCCTCGCGGCGGCATTTGCGCGGAGCGGTGCAGCCAGTTGTCCAGCGGGTAGCTGGCTGCGCCGTCGATCAGGTGCACCGAGTACGCGTGGCGGCTCTTGGGCGAGGTGTTGGGGCCGCTCTTGTGCGGCAGCAGCCCGTGGAGCACCACCAGCGTGCCCTTCTTCACCTCCAGCGGGACGAAGCCCTCCTCGGGCACCGGCGTGGCGTCCAGCACCCGGAACGCGGTGCCGCCTCCGGGGGCGCGCACGAAGCGCTTCTTCAGGCCCACCCTGTGCCCGCCGGGCAGCGCCCACAGGCAGCCGTTCTCCAGCGTGGCGTCCTCCAGCGCGAACCAGAAGCCCAGGCAGGTGGGCGGATCCGTGTAGAGGAACGTCGAGTCCTGGTGGCTGTTCACCTCGCCGCCGATGTGGGGCTGCTTGAAGATGTACATGGACTGCAAGAGCAGCGGCTGCCTCAGCCCCAGCTCCGCGCTCAGCGCCGCCAGCGCCGGCGTGCGGGAGAACTCGCTGAAGAGCGGATCCAAGTCATGCAGCGCGTGGCCAATCTTGTTGAGCGACAGCGCCTTGGCCTGGCGCAGCGAGCCGTCCGGCCGGAAGGCCCCCTCCTCGAAGAAGAACCGGATCTGATCTCCGGAGGAGAGGAAGTACTCGTCCGAGGTCCGGGTCTGCTCGTGGGTGGTGAAGATGGAGACTGTCTCGGGCTGGAAGCCCTCCACCAGCGCCTCGGCGCGAGCCTTCAGCGCATCGCAGGAGGCCGCCGGCACGAAGTCCGGCAGTACGAGGAAGCCCTGTCGCTCGAAGTCATCAGCCCGGCTCATGTTCGCTCCCTGGGCCGCGGACCGTACCGCGAACGCACGCGGCGGAGAAGCCAGGGGCGGGGTCAGGCTCAGGGGCAGGCGCCGCAGTCGGCCGCGCAGCTGTTGTACTGGCCCGAGGTGCCGCAGCTCTCGGTGATCTGGCAGACGCCGTCACCGCACTCGTAGACATCCTGCGGCTGCAGCCGGGTGGTGAGCGGCTGGTACGTCACCCCGTTGTAGGTGCACGAGGTGTAGTACGTCCCCGTGGAGTCCAGCGTGCAGTAGGTGCCGCAGGAGCCCACCTGGGTCAGCGGCGCGCAGTTGGCCGTCTGGGAGGTGCCGGGCGTGCCCCCGAGCGTGCAGACCCGCGTGGAGCTCTCGCTCGAGCTGAGCTCCGGACCAGCACTGCCGGCATAGATGCCATCCTGGGTGAAGAGGTTGCCGAAGAGGCAGGCCTCGCGCCGCGAGTGGGTCGACAGCTCATCGCTCGTGTAGGGGATGGCCTGGCCCGTGCTGTCCCGGCCGAGCACCGAGAGGGAGATGTGCACGCCGTACTTGTTCACGTGCGCGGCCAGGCACGCGGAGACCAGTTGCTGCTCGGCGACGGTGGCGGGCCGCCCGTTGGCCCAGCCGGGCGCCAGTCCCAGGCTGCCGCTCCAGGTGTACGTCGTCCCGGAGAGGACATTCGTATACGAGCGCGTCTGGCCGGCGGGAACGGCGCACAGGACCACGTAGTGCATCACGTTGGCGGCCTGCGCCGGATCCCCCTGGAACCAGTTCTGGAAGTCCATGGCGGACAGGCCGTTGACGGACAGGCCATTGACGGACAGGCCGTTGACGGACAAGCCATTGACGGACAAGCCATTGACGGACAAGCCATTGTCCGAGTCCAGCTCCTGCACCTCGCTCGTGGGCTCCCAGGCCGGGACAGGGTCCTCCGCCAGACCGCAGCCGGTGGCCAGCGACACCAGCAGCAGCAGCACGGGGGGGACCGCGTGCACCGCGTGGGTGTGGGCCTCGCTCGGGATTCCGCTGTGGAAGTGCAGATCCTGTTCAGCTCGCGTGGTCGGCATGGGGATCCTCCTCAAGGGGGGTGGCTTGAAGTGGGGGTACAGGAAAGCCGCGCAATAACTGCTTAACTTGTCTAAGGCTTTAAACAGGCTAATAACGAGATACCGGAGGGGCTACCCCCCGCCGCCAATTTTCCCGGGCGCTCCCTGCTCCTGCTCCGAGGCGTGTGAGCGTTCAGTCCTGGATGATCCAAACGCGAGCTACGACGGAGGGAGCGGGTGCTCCGCACTCCGCGAAGGGGGGCGTGTGATCAGTTTCAACGGTCCGCGCGGGGTGACAGGTGCACACGCAGCGCCCAGGAAATACCTCTCTCGCGTGTGGAGAGATGGGAGTGGGCGATGGGTGATGTCTTCCCAGGCGAAGAGAGGGGAGCGCCGGGGTTACCCCGCGGCCAGATGGCTCGCGCGGTGTGCTCCTCGCGTCGCTCGGGGCCTCCGCGCGGGACGGTGTCTCTTGTCTTTACCGACATCCCGAGCGCCTCGCGGCTATGGGAGCGGTGCGCTTCGGCCATGGGACAGGCGCTCGAGCTTCATGACGAGGTGATGCGCGAGCTGTTGGAGCGCCACTCCGGCTATGAGGTGAAGACCCAGGGCGGCGCGTTCATGCTCGCGTTCACCTCGCCGGTGGACGCGGTGCGCTGGTGTCTGGAGACGCAGGAGGCGCTGCTCCAGGCGCCCTGGCCGGAGGAGCTGCTGGCGCAGCCCGAGGTGGCGGAGGAGCTGGGGCCACGGGGCTACCTGCACCGGGGCTTGAGGGTCCGCATGGGCGTGCACATCGGCGAGCCCGAGTGCCGCGCCGACGTGCGCACGGGACGGATGGACTACCTGGGCCGGGTGGTGAACACGGCGGCGCGAGTGGTGGCCGCGGGGCACGGCGGCCAGGTGCTGGTGAGCGGCACGGCGTGGTCTCGGATCGCGGCGGAGGATCTGGGGCTGCACGCCTCCCGGCCGCTGGGGGCGTTCCGGCTGAGAGGCATCGAGTGTCCGGTGGCGCTGGTGGAGGTGCTCCCCGCGTCGCTGTCCGAGCGGCGGTTCGGGATGCCGCTGGCGGCGCGCGAGCGGCAGGGCAACGTGCCGGCGGTGCAGGCGGATCTGATCGGCCGGAGCGCGGAGCTGGAGACGCTGCGGCAGTGGCTCCACGAGGAGCACCGGCTCGTCACCCTGCTGGGCCCCGGCGGCATGGGGAAGACCCGGCTGGCCACGCACTTTGGCGGGTTGGAGCTGGAGTCGTGCGCCTGGGAGGGCGGGGTGTGGCTGTGCGAGCTGGAGCAGGCGAGGACCGCGGAGGCGCTCTGTCACGGTGTGGCCCAGGCGCTCGGCATCTCGCTGAAGCACGAGGAGGGGGCGGGCGATCCGGTGGAGCAGCTGGGGCTCGCGCTGAATGACTGCGGCGGCGTGCTGATCATCCTCGACAACCTGGAGCAGGTGACGCGCGATGGGGCCCAGGCGCTGGAGCGGTGGCTGGCACTGGCGCCGCGCGCTCGGTTCCTGATCACCTCGCGGGAGGAGCTGGGGTTGTCCCAGGAGCGCCTGTTGGATCTCGGCCCGCTGGCGCTGCCCGAGGCCGAGGAGACGCGGCTGGAGGTGATTGCCGGCTCGGAGGCGGTGCGCCTCTTCGTGCAGCGGGCGCGGGAGGCGCGAGGGCGCTTCGAGCTGACGGCCGAGGAGGCGCCGCACGTGGTGGACATCGTCCGGCGGCTGGACGGGATTGCCCTGGCCATCGAGCTGGCGGCGGCGCGCACGGCGGTGCTGGGGGTGGGCCAGCTCCGGGAGCGGCTGTCGCGCCGCTTCGAGCTGCTGCGCAGCGGGAGGAGGGATGCGCCGGCGCGCCAGGCCACGCTGCGCGGCGCGATCGACTGGTCCTGGAACCTGCTGGATCCGGCCGAGCGCTCGGCGCTGGCCCAGTGCTCGGTGTTCCGCGGCGGCTTCACGCTGGAGGCCGCCGAGGCGGTGCTGGTGCTGCCTCCCGGCTCGCTGCGCGTGAGGCAGGTGCTCCAGTCTCTGCGGGCCCGGTCCCTGCTGCGGACCCAGGAGGTGGATGGGCTGGTGGGGCAGGGGCGCCTGGGCATGTACGAGAGCATTCGCCAGTACGCCGCGGATCGGCTCAAGGAGCTCGGGGGCGAGGCGGCGCTCGTGGCGCGGCACGCGGAGTGGCACCTCTCGCTGGCGCGGGGGCTGCGCGAGCGGGTACGCGGAGCGGGAGGCGCGGAGGCGCTGCGCCGGCTCGTGCTGGAGCGGGAGAACCTGCTGGCCGCCTGTGACAACGCGCTCGCCGTGGCGCCGGCCACGGCGCACTCGGTGGGGGTGGCGCTGGAGGCGATGGAGGCCCTGGAGCCGGACATCGTCACCCGAGGCCCTATCAGCCTGCTGCTCACCCGGCTGGAGCGGGCGAACGCGCTGGCGGACTCCGTCGCGCTGCCTTCCGAGCGGCTGGGGCTGCTCCGCGCGGTTCGGGGCCGGCTCCACCTGGAGGCGGGCCACACGGAGGCCGCTCGATGGGACTTGGAGGAGGCGCGCTTCCTCTTGCGGGCCACGGAGAACGTGGCGGGGGAGAAGCGGGTACTGGTGGATCTGTCCATCGTGGCGCGCCAGCAGGGGGACGTGGCGGCGGCGTGGGCGTTCATCCAGCGGGCGCAGGAGCTGCACGCCGGGGCCAACCGATGGCTGGAGGCCTATGCGCGAGGCCACCTTGGCCTGGTCGAGCAGGTCCGCTCAGGCCCCGAAGTGGCCATGTCCCATCTCCAGGCCGCGCAGGAGTTGTTCCGCGCCGTGGGAGACGTGGCGCTCGAGGTCAGCTTCACCACGCACTGGGCCGTGGCGCTCGGGGAGACGGGGCGTGTCGGCGAGGCGGTGGCGCTGGTGACGGAGGCGATGACTCGCGCGGCCAGCGTGGGAGATCAAGCCGGCCATGCCCTCGCGCGGCTCCACCTGGGAGGCTTCCTGCTCGAGCAGGGACGGGCGAGCGAGGCGCGTGAGCACTTCACGGCGGTCATGCGCATGGGGCGGCAGCTCGGCGTGCGGCTGCTGGAGGGCACGGCGATGGGCGAGCTGGGCCGCGCGGAGCTGGCCCTGGGCGAGCTGGCGGAGGCGCGGCACTGGCTGGCCGAGGCCGTCTCCGCGCTGGAGGGAGTGGACCGATGGCACGCGCTCCGCTTCGCCGCGCACCGTGCGGCGGTGGAGGCCGTGCTGGGAGACCACTCGGCCGCGCAGGCGAGCTTTGAGGCCTTGGAGGAAGAGTACGAGGTGCAGACGGATCCGGTGCTGCGAGAGCTCGTCACGCTGCTGCGCTCACAGGCCTGTCCCTTCGCGTAGGGCTCAGCGCGCGGGTGGCAGGGGAGGGCCGGGCGCCAGACGCACTCCGGGCAGCTCGAGCAGCCGCTGGAGGACCTGATCCATCCGCGTGCGATTCGTGTCGTTGCGCACGTCGAGGGTGAAGCTGACGTCATCGTGACGATGGGCGCGGTCGAGCTCCAGTCCTGGACGGGGGACATCCTCGATGCCCGAGCTGGGGCCGCGCAGGCCGGCGTTCCACTCGCGCACGAGCTGCTCCAGCGAGCAGGCCTGGACGTGGAGCCGGTACGCCAGCTCCGCGGTGCCGGGGTACTCCAGCCAGCGCTTCCCCTCCACCTCATAGCCAACCTTGCGGAGCGCGGTGCGCTGGCCGGCGGTGAGGAAAATCTCCGGGGCCAGGGCTTGCGAGCCGAGCTCCATCTCCTGGCCAGGGAAGGCCAGGAGGGCGGAGAGGAAGGTGTCTCGCGCCTTGGCCTCCGTGGGCCGGGCGCGGAATGCATCCAACGCGCGGACCAGCTCCGGCAGCCGCCCTTCGAGCGCCTTCTGCCGTGATGCGAGCACCTGCCGCTGCTCCGGAGTGAGCAGGCCCCGCGCGTCAGCCGCCGCGACCACCTCGTTCACCGCGGCCTTCAGCTCGCCCTTCTCGGCTGGCTCGAAGGCGACATGGACGAGCGGGGAGGGCGGCTCGGACTTCGCTCGGCGCACGAGAACCAGGGATGGGATGAACAGCTCGAAGTGGCCCGCGGGCGTCGCCAGCACCTCCTGGAAGTCCGCGGCGCGCGAGACGAGCTGCCGCTGCCGCTCGGCCTCCATGGGCCACGCGAGCCACTGGGAGAAGGCGCCCTCCGCCGGAATCCGGCGAGGCAGCTTCTCCTCCATGCGCAGGATGAGGAGCCCCTCCTGGGTGCGCTCCTCCTCCTGGAGAGTGATGCAGGCGCCGGACAGGTTGCACACCGCCTTGGGCATCTGAACGCGCGGCGGAGGCGCCGCCGTCATCAGCGCGAGCCCCAGCCCCAGCGTTCCCAGCCAGCCTGAGAGCACGCTCCGGCTCCTTTCAGCGGACCGCCTTGGCGAAGTGGTTCGCGAGGCGGTGCTGCAGCTCGGTGAGCTCCGCCTCGGCGGCCTTCAGCTTGGGAACCTGGGCGCGCAGCTCCTGCACGTTCTTGCCCTTCAAGCCCTCCGAGTCGCCCCACTGGGCGAGCCAGCGATCCAGGTCCTCGGCGCTCAGCTCCATGTGGAACTGGAAGCCGTAGGACTTGCCGAGCCGGAACGCCTGCTGCGTGTACCGGTCCGTGGA
>NZ_JBJMQP010000182.1:0-13438 GCF_045802625.1 Hyalangium sp.
ATGGCACCGAGACAAGGCGTCCACCTGCCTGGGCAGTCCTGTTGCAGCAGGGCTGCCCGTCTCCCTTGCCTGCACCCGGGGACCCTGCCGCGATCTTCATGCCGCGCCAGTTTTCGTCCGACCCCGATTCTCACACCGCCAGGGTGGTAAACCCGCGCTTCCTCGCGCTCCCCGCGATCGGGATCCCGCGCATTCTGAGGATCGTTTCCAGGCTGGTTTCCGCACTGCCAAGCTGCGGGCGTGCTCCCACGGGCCGGAACTGGAGCTGTCCGACGTGGGCGCCACCGGGCCGAGCTGGCGCCATCCGTCGCGCGCCATCGGGGCCGAGCTGGCGCCATCCGCCGCGCGCAGCACCGGGCCGAACTGGCGCCATCCGCCGCGCGCGCAGCACTGGGCCGAGCTGGCGCTATTCGCCGCGCGCCACCGGGCCGAGTTGGAGCGCCATCCGCCGCGCGCAGCACCGGGCCGAGCTGGAGCTATCCGCCCCGCCCGAGCTGGCGCCATCCGTCGCGCGCAGCACCGGGCCGAACTGGCGCCATCCGCCGCGCGCGCCACCGGGACCGAGCTGGAGCTACCCGCCGCGCGCAGCACTGGGCCGAACTGGCGCCATCCGCCGCGCGCCACCGGGCCGAGCTAGCGCTATCCGCCTGGGGCTGTCCGCCTCGCCCAAGCTGTCCGACGCGCTCTGCACTGGGGCCGAGCTGGAGCTGTCCGACGCGCGCGCCACCGGGGCCGAGCTGGCGCCATCCGCCACGCGCTCAGCACCGGGCCGGGCTGGCGCCATTCGCCCCGCGCTCAGCACCGGGCCGAGCTGGCGCCATCCGCCACGCGCGGCACCGGACCGCGCTGGAGCTGTCCGCCGCGCGCGCCACCGGGCCGGGCTGGCGCCATTCGCCCCGCGCCACCGGGCCGAGCTAGCGCTATCCGCCTGGAGCTGTCCGCCTCGCCCGAGCTGGAGCTATCCGCCGCGCTCAGCACCGGGCCGGGCTGGCGCCATTCGCCGCGCGCGCCACGGGGCCGAGCCGGAGCTGTCCGCCGCGCGCAGCACCCGGCCCGAGCTGGGCCACCTCGACGCGCGCTCCACCGGGATCGAGCTGGAGCTGTCCGACGCGCGCCACCGGGGCCGAGCTGGGCCACCTCGACGCGCGCGGCACCTGCCCGAGTTGGAGCTGTCCGACGCGCGCGGCACCCGGGCCGAGCTGGGCCACCTCGACGCGCGCTCCCCCGGGCCGAGCTGGGGCGCCTGGAAGCGCGCAGCACCCGGGCCAAGCTGGGCCACCTCGACGCGCAGCACCGGGCCGAGCTGGGCCACCTCGTATCTGTTCGCCGCACCTCATCCCCGCATCCAGTTGACCTGTCCGGCCGCACAGAAGGCTCCCCTGTGACTCGGCTGTCGCGCGGTGGCATGGATCAGCAACACCAGAGCCAAAGCCCCCTTCTTGGCTCACGATTGTCGGGCGATATAGGCTGCTGTCGCTTCCGTCTCCCAGCACTCTTACAGGGACCATTGAATGAAGCTCGCAGGAACAATTCTAGGAGGCGCACGTGAACATTGAGCAGGGGCTCTCCATTGTTGGTGCTGGCAGCTTCGGAACAGTCGTCGGCTATCTGGCTCATGTCACACTCGAGAGAGCTAGGGCGGTGACCATAAGGTGGCTTGGGTCGATGATCGGCGTGTTGGCAAGTAGTGCCATCATTGCCATTTTCTCCAACATAGTCCTTTTCAGTGCCTACGCCGTCGGCTTGTCCATTGCGTTTTTTGGACGTGTTCTGCTGACGTATGGTGACAACGTTCTTGCCGATGAAGGCAATAAAGAGCCCCAAAATGCGGGCGGCGCCTCAGCGGGTGGTACCGCTCCTGACCAGCGAAACAAAGCGACGGGCCCGTAAGTGTTCGCCGCCCCCCTCGTGACGGGGTATCCACTTGTCGTGAGATCCCAGCCGGGCGGCCCCCTTTGACGCGGAGGCCGTCTTGCATGTTTCATCGGGACAGCAGGCGCTTCCCTCTCCTCGGCCAGACGGGGCACAGCGAACAGATACGCCACCTCGACGCGCGCGGCACCTGCCCGAGCTGGAGCTGTCCGACGCGCGCAGCACCGGGCCGAGCTGGAGCTGTTCGACGTGCGCTCCACCTGCCCGAGCGAGGGCGCCTGGACGCGCGCTCCACCTGCCCGAGCTGGGGCGCCTGGAAGCACGCGGCACCTGCCCGAGCTGGGGCGCCTGGACGCGCGCAGCACCGGGCCGAGCTGGAGCTGTCCGACGCGCGCAGCAGCCGGGCCAAGCTGGGCCACCTCGACGCGCGGCACCGGCCCGACACCGGGCCAAGCGTGATCGCGCCCCCGTTCAGGATGTGATGCCAGACGATGCAGCCACAGCCCTAGCGTGAGCGATGCTCTTTGTGCCTTCGCGGCGTAGGTGGTGACTCTTGCGTAGTCGCTTCATCCTCCGCTCTGCCTCCGCCAACATGGCGAACGCCTGCCGAGCTTGCTTAGGGAAGTGCGGCAATGCTTGGACGAAAAGGCACGCGACATGGACATGATCCCCGAGGTCTGCAAACCCCAGGCGCTGGCAGCGGCGTAGCAGGGGGCCGAACTCGTCCCACGGGACGCGCGCCATGTACGCTTCCGTCAGCAGCTCCTTAGCGGTGATCTGTTGAAGGTGCAGACGTTCTCCGGGCGTCCGCGCCTCGCGCAGCAGTGCCTTTTCCTGCTCCAGCACTGCACGCTTGTAATCCTGATAGGGCGCCCTGGCCTCGATCAGCTTCAAGAAGAGTTGTTCGCGTTGCCTTGCGACACTCTGCCACCAGTCCTTGCGCGCCAGCCTCATGGTCATCCCCCGGGACACGGCTTGCCGTTAGCCTCGTCCGGCCATTCTCCTGTACGGCGGCACAGGTCCCAACAGGCTTGACACTGGCTCTCGCTGAACTTGCGCCCCCAGCGCTCCCCCTCGGGTGAGTGCTTGCACCGCACGTAGTGATCCCGGCATCGCTCATTCCAATCTTGCTTCTGCTCCGGGGTTGGAATGGGCGGGAGATCTGGCTCGGGGCTCCCTTGGGGCTCGGGTTCGCCCTTGGGCGCTGGCTCGCCCTTGGGCTTGGGCTGGTTCCCTGTTCTCGGTTGGTTTCTGGGTCCCGCAGTTCCTGTGCACCTCTCCCACTCGCCGGGATGTTCCTTGAGGCAACAGGTCTCGGTGTCGTCGCCAGGAAGGCACTCCATCCCCGGCAAACTGCACCCTCCGCAGAGCACCGCAGCAGCAGCGAGCAGCAGCCGAGCGAGGAAGGCGCGAGGCTGGGGATGTCGGCACGTCAGCATGAAAGTACCGGAGCGCGAGGAGGATGCCCCTTAGTTGCTTAGGATTATCGGAGTGAGCGCCCGATGGGTTGCGCGTCGCCGGGAAATACGTGTCATGTCAAGCGGCTCGTCTGCCATGGGGACCGAGCTGGAGTTGTCCGCCACGCGGAGCACCGGGCCGAGCTGGGCGCCTGGACTCGCGCGGCACCGGGCCGAGCTGGAGCTGTCCGACGTGCACAGCACCGGCCCGAGCTGGAGCGCCTGGACGCACGCTCCACCGGGCCGAGCTGGAGCTGTCCGACGCGCGCGGCACCCGGCCCGAGCTGGAGCGCCTGGACGCACGCTCCACCGGGCCGAGCTGGAGCTGTCCGACGCGCGGCACCCGGCCCGAGCTGGGCCACCTCGACGCGCGCAGCACCGGGCCGAGCTGGGGCGCCTGGACGCGCGCAGCACAGGGCCGAGCTGTAGCTGACCGACGCGCGCAGCACCGGGCCGAGCTGGGGCACTTGGACGCGCGCAGCACTGGGCCGAGCTGAACCTGACCGACGCGCGCAGCACCGGGCCGAGCTGGGCGCCTTGGACGCGCGCGGCACCGGGGCCGAGCTTGGGCGCCTGGACGCGCGGCATCGGGGCCGAGCTGAAGCTGTGTAAATGTTCGCCCTGCCCCGATCGGCGCAGACCATCGCCCTGGGAGAAGAGCAGCCGGACCTCTTCGAGAAAAACCAGGGGTGAAAAGGACAAGGAAGCATTGGAAGAGCGTAGCCTCGCGCGAAGCCACGCAAGACCTGAACACATCTTCAGCAAATGCTATTGCGAACGCAGGGGATGACCCCTAGATCGGGCAGCACCGGAGCGAGGTGCTTCGGGTCTCAGAGGAAGGAGATGCGCAATGCCGTCCCCCAAGGATGTACACACAGTGTACGAGAGCAGCACCGGCAACTGGGTGAATAAGGTCATGGTGCATGGCGAGGTCTTCAGCAGGCACGCCACGAAAGAGGAGGCCGTCGAAAAAGGAAGGAGGCTCGCGATGGGGAACAAGTCCGAGCACGTCATCCACAACATGGATGGCACCATCGGCAAGCGCAACAGCTACGGCAACGACCCTAATCCGCCGAAGGACAAGAACTAGCTAGCGACCTGCCCCGTATTCGGAGCCTATCTCGCTCCAGAGTCGGGCCCCCCTGTGTCCGGAAGTGCCCAACCGGACACAGGTGCCCCGTTCTCTCCGGGCGACTCGCAAGAAGACGAGGCCCCACGTAGCGACGGGGAACGGCGAGCAGTTACGAAGCTGTCCGCCGCGCGGCACCGGGGCCGAGCTGGAGCTGTCCGCCGCGCGCGCAGCACCGGGCCGAGCTGGAGCTGTCCGCCGCGCGCAGCACCGAGCCGAGCCGGAGCTGTCCGCCGCGCGCGCAGCACCGGGCCGAGTTGGGGCTGTCCGCCGCGCGCAGCACCGGGCCGAGCTGGCGCCATCCGCCGACCGAGCTGGCGCGATCCGCTGCGCGCGCCACCGGGCCGAACTGGAGCGGTCCGAGGCTCGCGCACAGCGGGCTGAGCTGGGGCGACTGGACGCGCACGGCACCGGGCCGAGCTGGAGCTGTCCGACGCGCGCGGCACCCGGGCCGAGTTGGGGCTGTCCGCCGCGCACCGGGCCTCAGTCGCCCGGTAGCGCCGGGATGGTGCCCCGGTGGCGCCGGTAGTGGCGCCGGGGATGGTGCCCCGGTGGCGCCGGTGGAAGTCCCGCAGAAGTTCCGAGCGAACACCGCGCACGCTCCACGGTGCCCAGCCGCGCCACGGCGCCGCGCGCCCTCCATCCGCACCGCCCGCACGGCCCTTGCTTGCCCGTCTGCACGCTTGACGGGCAACGTTGACGCTTCGCCCGTGGCCTGGACACGTCCCGAGGCGCTGTGTCACTCCTGCCTCGGGTAGTTCCGGGCTGTTTGGCGAGTGTGGAAGGGCGGGTTAGGTGATGGTCGGGATTGGATCCCAGGAGGGGCAAGCCCTCCTGCGCGGCGCCTTGGGGCGCCCTTGTTTGCAGTCGGGTGGCGACGCTGGGAGCACCACCGCTCGTCACGCCAGGACGCGCCAGCCGTCACGCCAGGACGCGCCAGCCGTCACGCCACAGCGCACCAGCCGTCACGCCTTGATCCTGACTCCAGCCGTGGAGCGCTTCCCCGCGCCTCGCCTGTCTGGTGTCCGTGCTGGCTCGACCGTTAAACAGGGTGAAACAAGGTGTTTGCTGGTGTTTGCCCGGATCTGTCGGAGTTTGTCGGATCTTGCCCAATGTCCAACCGCGCCGCGCTTGGGCACCTTGGGCGGCATGATTCACGACACACGAAACACCCGGCAGGCACGACGGGCACGAACACTTCCCACCTGGAAGGAACACGCGCGCCCCTGTCCACGCCTGCCCAACACGGGCCAGCCCTGCCCAGCGCGGCCCGAAGCGTTGCCGGTGTCCGGGAGGATCCGGGACACTCTTGGCCGTGCAGCCAGGCACGACGGCTCCCCCCGGTACGCGGGGCGGCCCGACATGGACAGCACCCGCAGCACAGCGCTCCCCTTCCGCCCCCCGGATGCGCTCGGGTCGCCGCCCCGCTTCGAGCGGGACGGTTCCTCTCGCCTCACCCCATGGCGCCGCGCATCCTGGAGACAGGCCCGCAGCGTCGGACACTCGGCAGCCGCGAGCCGTTCACCCATGCAGGGGCCACACGAAGCACAGGCCCATCAGCGAGTGCGGAAGGGGCACCAGCCATGAATACGCCCCCTCTTGCTGCGGGCAACGTGCCCGAGTTTCTCACGGCGGAGGAAGCCGCCGAATTGCTCCGCGTGAACCGAAAAACTCTCTACGAGGCGATCCGACTCGAACATGTGCCCGGCGTTGTTCGCATTGGGAAAGCCCTGCGCATCCGTCGCGCGGCCCTGCTAGAGTGGACAGCCGGTAAGGGCCGCGATTCTGCGCTCGGGAGTCGGAAATGAGCGTCAGATTGCGGAAGTGGAAGAAGATCAGCACCGGGAAG
Source organism: Hyalangium sp. (assembly GCF_045802625.1). Taxonomy (NCBI): domain Bacteria; kingdom Pseudomonadati; phylum Myxococcota; class Myxococcia; order Myxococcales; family Archangiaceae; genus Hyalangium; species Hyalangium sp. The sequence goes on from NZ_JBJMQP010000182.1 coordinate 6,308, forward strand.
GTTGAGGAGGCTTGGCAAGTGGACTTCATGTTCCACCATCCGGATGGACGGCAACAGCGAGTGGTGAAGTTCTCGCCTGTGCAGACCCGCCGGGGTGCCGAGCAGTACGAGCGCGAGCTACGCGCCTCCCTCCTCAATGGGACCTTCGGAAAGGAGAACAGCAGCGAGGAAACCCGCGTCACGTTGGCGCAGTTCGCCCCGCGCTTCCTCACCTACAGCGAGAACAACAACAAGCATTCAAGCGTCGTCACCAAGCGGCAACTTCTGGATGATCACTTGCTCCCGTTCTTCGGAGACATGGCGTTGTCAGCCATTGGCCCGGCAGAGATCGAAGACTTCAAAGCCGTCATGAGGAAGAAGAAGTCTGCCGCTCGCGCCCGGAAGGAGGCCCCGACGAAGGCCGCCCTTCGCAAGCGCGGCGACGTGGAGCCCAAGCCCTTGAGCCTCAAGACGATCAACAACGTCCTGTCAGCGTTGAGCAAGCTCCTGGCTCTCGCGGAGGAACAGCGGGTCATCCCGCAGGCTCCCCGCGTGCGACTCTTCGGGAAGCTGCCGAAACCCACCTTCGATTTCCTCACCTTCGAGGAAGCCGAGCGGTTGATCGATGCTGCCGATCCAGAGTGGCGGACGTTGCTTCTGGTGGCGCTCAAGACGGGGCTTCGTCAGGGAGAACTGATCGGGCTCCAGTGGAGCGATCTGGACTTGGCACAGGGGCGGCTCAACGTGCGGCGTACCATCTGGCGCGGGGTGACGGACTTGCCCAAGGGCGGACGTGAGCGGACGGTGGACCTTCCCGCGTCAGCGGTGGAGGCCCTCAAGGCACACCGTCACCTGCGGGGCCGCTTCGTGTTCTGCCAGGAGGACGGTCAGCCGCTCACTGCGGGCAAGATGGCGCAGCCGCTTCGCCGCGCCCTCACCCGAGCGGGCATCAACCGCGAGGAGGGCCGGATCGGGTGGCACGACCTACGCCACACCTACGCCAGCCACCTTGCGATGCGGGGCGTTCCGCTCAAGGTCATTCAGGAGTTGATGGGACACGTCACGATCGAGATGACCGAGCGGTACGCCCATCTGAGCCCCGACACGCGGCGAGAGGCGGTCAGTGTTCTTGACCGGCCCCTGCCGCTTGCGCCCGCATGCGACATACGTGCAACACGGATGGAGGAAGCCGCTAACCATCCGTAATGACGTACTAAAAAAGTGGAGGCGGCGGGAATCGAACCCGCCGCTGCCTCAGCGAGGCCGGGACCGCCACACCTCATCATACGGGCACGAGCAGTCGGTCTCCTCCGGCTCAGGGTAGGCATACCGCTCGCCCTTGAAGTTGCGGAAGATCGTCTCGCGCTCGCCGCGCTCCATCACATAGTCGGGCTGGAGCGTCACCTTCCCACCGCCGCCGGGCAGATCCACCGCGAGGTGCGGCACGGCGAGCCCGGTGGTGTGCCCGCGGAGCTGCTGAAGAATCTCGACGCCCTTGGAGATGGGGGTCCGCAGGTGCTCGCAGCCCTCGGCGACATCCATCTGGTGGAGGTAGTACGGGCGCACGCGGATGCGCAGCAGCGCGTGAGACAGCTCCTTGATGATGCGCGCGTCCGAGTTGAGCCGGCGCATGAGCACGGCCTGGTTCTCCACGGGGACGCCATGGTCCACCAGCCGCTCACAGGCCTCACTGGCCTCGGGAGTGACTTCCTTGGGGTGGTTGAAGTGGGTCACCACATAGACGGGCGCATAGCGCCGCAGCATGCGCGCGAGCGAATCCGTGACACGCATGGGCAGACACACCGGCACCCGAGTCCCGATGCGGATCATCTCCACATGAGGAATCTCCTGGAGCGGAGCGAGCAGCTCCTCCAGGCGCGTATCGCCGAGGATGAACGGATCGCCGCCGGAGATGAGCACATCGCGCACCTCGGGGTGATTGCGGATGTACTCGATACCGCGGCGCAGCTGCTCCTTGCTGAGCTCGGCCTCCCCGCCCTTGGTGATGCGGCGGCGAGTGCAGTGCCGGCAGTAGACGGAGCACGTATCGAGCGCGAGGAAGAGCACCCGGTCCGGGTACTTGTGGACGATGGCCTCCTCGGGCCGGGTCTTGTCCTCGCCGAGCGGGTCGGCCAGCTCCCCGGGGCGGATGCGAGCCTCGGCGCGCACGGGGATGGACTGCATGCGCACGGGGCAGAACGGGTGCTCGGGATCGACGAGCGACAGGTAATACGGGCTGATGCCCACGCGGAACAGCGCGGCCGTCTCCTGAACCCCCGCGCGCTCATCGGGAGTCAGCGGCACATACCGCTCGAGCTGCTCGAGGCTGCGGACGGCGTGGCGCTGCTGCCAGCGCCAGTCATTCCACTCGGCATCGGTGGCCTCGGGGAACAGGCGCCGCCGGCCCTCCGTGCTCGCGGGAGCCCGGCTGGCGCGAGCCTTCGCCGAGCCCCCCGCCACAGCCCCTCCCGGCTGAGACGAGTCCATCACGCCGCCTTGGGCTGCTCCCGCCACCACGCCTGGCCGGACTCGGGCAGGGTGTCGATGGGATCGTAGTACTCGTACTTGCGGTTGAGGGCGTCGGAATCGTTCGCCTCGATGGCGGTGCGATAGTTCTTGGTCCAGTACGAGATGCCCTTCTCCTTGTCGTACTCGGCGACCTGGTGGACCCAGCGCTTACCGACGAAGGGCACGTCACAGACGATGCGCGGCGTGGCGAAGCCGGGCATGTAGCCCATGATGTCGTGCTGGAGCTTCTGGGCCTGGGCGACGGACAGCCGCCAGTGCTCCGAGTTGGGGATCATGTCGCACATGTAGAAGTAGTACGGCAGGATCTTCGCGTGATCGAGCAGGGTGAAGCACAGGTCCAGCAGGGCGTGGGCGCTGTCATTCACGCCGCGCAGCAGGACGCCCTGGTTGCGCACGTCGCGGAAGCCCATGTCGAGCAGCTTGCGCACGGCCTTGCCCACCAGCGGCGTGAGCTGCTGGGCATTGTTGACGTGGGTGTGGAGCGCCAGGTCCACGCCGCGCTCGATGGACTTCTTGGCCAGCCTGTCCAACCCCTGGAGGACGGAGTCCTGGAGGAAGTGCTGGGGGATGCCCATGAGGCCCTTGCTGGCCAGACGGATGTCCCGGATGTTGGGGATGTCCATCAGCGCGCTGACGAACGGCTCGAGCTGCTGGATGGGCAGGTTGGCGATATCTCCGCCGGAGACCACCACGTCACGCACCGAGGGCGTGCGGCGAAGGTAGTCGAGCATCTGCTCGTAGCGATCCTGGGGCTTGATGGCGAACTTGTGCTTGTGGACCTGGGGCACGTCATTGCCCACCAGGTCCATGCGGGTGCAGTGGCCGCAGTACTGGGGGCAGGTGGGCAGCATCTCCGCCAGCACCTTGGTGGGGTAGCGGTGGGTGAGGCCCTCCACCACCCACATCTCCGCCTCGTGGAGGCTGTCGCGGCTGGCCTTGGGGTGGTTGGGCCAGTCGGTGCGGCGGTCCGCGAACGCCGGCAGCATGTAACGGCGGACGGGATCGCTCCACAGGTCCGCCAGGTTCATGGTGTTGAGCATCTGCGGCGGCAGGAGCAGGGACATGGTCGCCCGCTCCTTCTGGTCGCGATCGATGCTCTCGGCGAGCTCGTCGGGGAGCAGAGCGCCCAGCGCGGCCTTGAGCTCGCGCAGGTTCTTGATGGTGTGCTTGCGCTGCCACAACGCGCTCTCCCAGTCGGCCGCGGAGACGTCCTTGTAGGCGGGGATGCGCCGCCAGTCAGGCTCGAGGAACTCGCGTCGAGTGGGGTACGTAATGGGCTGCTGGGCGGGGCCGGCCTCGGCCGGAACCCGACTGGGCTTCGTTTGCATGGCGAGTCACCTTACCGTGAAGCTCCGTCAGCGGAAGCAGTCCCGCAGCGGTGGCCCTCCATATCGAACAATCGAGGAGGACGACACATGCCCGCTCACTCGATGGGCACGTTGATCAGCTTCGCGACCTCTGCCTCCGTGATGTTGACGACCTGCGGCTTGGTCGCTTTACCACCGAGCTTGAAGACGATCTTGTGGTTGCCCAGGGGCAGCATCAGCGGGTTGCCGATGGCCACGGGGGTATCCCGGTTCGAGTACTTGTTGTCCACCCAGATCTGGGCCCCGGCGGGCTTGGTGCTGGCGGCGAACTTGCCCAGCTTGGCGGCGGGCTTGGACGGGGGCGGCTTGGTGTGCTCGACCGTCTTCACGGGCTCCTTGGGCTCCTTGGGCTCCTTGGGCTCCTTGGGCGGCTCCTTCTCGAGCGCGACCTCGATCTTCAGCTCGGGGTTGCCGTCGTAGAGGATCTCCCCGGAGGAAGGCTTGTAGCCAGAGCGGCGGGCCACATACTTGTAGGTCTTCCCGATGGTCAGATTCGCGGCCTTGGCGTTGGGCGTCTGCCCCACCGACTTGCCATCGACCACAATCTCGACACCCGAGTCCCCCTCGAAGACCGCCGCGAAGTTCTTCGGCTTGTCCGAGTCGGTCTGCTTGGGAGGCGTCTTGCCATCGTCCGGATTCTTGGCCACCGGCTCAGGATTCGCCGGGTTCTTGGGCGGCGTGTCCGAGCCGTTGGCGACCTTGTCGGGCGCTGAGCCCTTGTCCGGCGGGGGTGTCTCCCCGGCGCCCGAGTCGCCTTCCGGCTTCAGCTTCAGCACCACGGGCTGGGGCTTCTGGCCGGCGGTGATGGTCACCGACTGCTCGAGCGGCATGAACCCGGAAGCTCCAGCGACCACCCGGTGCGAGCCCGGCTCGAGCTCGATGACGGAGTTGGGCATCACGGGCTGGCCATCGACGCGGAGGGCCACCTTGGCGGTCGCGGGCTCGACGGCGAACATGATGCCGCCCTTGTTGGACTTGGTGGCGAGCGCCACCACGACACCAATCACGCCAAGCACCAGCACGGCGGCGCCGGCGATGATGAAGAGCTTGGGATCGATCGGCTTGCCCGGTCTAGCCGGAGCAGGCTTGGCGGCCTTGTTCGCCTTGGAGACGGACTTCTTGGTGGCCGCGGAGGCCTTGCCAGACTGGGAAGGCTCCTCATCCGAGTCCCTGTCGCGGGAATCCGACTCCTCGTCCTCTTCGACCTTCTGGGCCCGAGCCTTGCTGGTGCGCGGCTTCACGGCCTTGGAGTTGCCGGTCGACGGCTCCTCGGCGTCCTCCTCGGGAGGTTCGGCATCCCGGTTGCGAGAGGTGGGCGCGGGGCCAATCATGGTGGCGCCGCCAAAGTTCTCCGGCTCTCCCTCGCCAATGACGACCTGGGGCTTGGGGCCGCTCTTGGACTTGCCACGCACGGCGGCCACCGGGCCAGTGGGCCTCGGCGCGGCCATGGTGGAGTCGCTCATGAACGGGTTGGCGGCGCCTGGCCCGGTGCCATCGAGCGTCTCGTTCTCCTCGAGCGGGTTCTCGGACTGGCCCGTGGAGCTGTCATCGACCGGGACGGAGTTCTTGCCCGTGGAGCTGTCGTCGAAGAGCACGCTCTCAGGGCTGCCCCCGAGCGCCATGGACGAGTCGACGATCTGGGTCTTGTCCCCCGCCCCATCCATCTCGGCGAGCTCCTCGGCGCTGGGAGGCGGAATGAGGGGCGGCGGCGCGGGCGTCGCCGTGCGCGGAACGAGCGTCGCGGAGACGGAGCGCGGAACAGACGCCGGCGCCACCGGGGTGACCATGGAGGGCTTGCGCTGCGAGCGCGACACCGGAGCGGGCGTGGCGGTGACGTTCGAGGACTCGAGCTGGTCCGGCTTCTCGATGCCCGCGAAGCGCTCCATCTTCTCGGACTCGCGCAGCATGTCCTCGGCGAAGGCCTCCTTCATGAAGGAAGCCAGGTGCTTGCCGGAGTAGATGGCATCCCCCGCCAGGAGGAAGCGCATCAAGTCCTCCTGCAGATCGGACGCCCACTGGTAGCGATCCTCGGGCTCGCGAGCGAGCGCCTTGAGGACCACCTTCTCCAGCCCGCCAGGGATGTTCGGGTTGAACTGCCGAGGCAGCGGCACCTCGGCGTTGCGCACGGCCTCCAGCGTGGAGAAGTCCGACTCGCCGACGAAGAGCTTCTCGCCGGTGAGCATCTCGTAGAGGATCACCCCCACCGCGAAGATGTCGCTGCGGCGGTCAATCGGCATGCCGCGGACCTGCTCCGGGCTCATGTAGCCGAACTTGCCCTTGAGGATTCCGGCCTGCGTCTTCTGCGCGCGGTTGGCGGCCTTCGCGATGCCAAAGTCGATGATCTTCACCTCGCCTTCGTACGAGACGAGGATGTTCTGCGGAGACACGTCGCGGTGGATGATGGACAGATCCTGCCCGCGCGCATCCTTCTTGCGGTGCGCGTAGTCGAGCCCCTCGCACATCTTCGAGGCGACGAAGACCGCCTGCGCCGTCGGCATGATCTCCTTGCGCCGCCGGTAGCGCTCGAGGATGGTGCGCAGGTCCCGCCCCGCGACATACTCCATCGCGATGTAGTAGGCGTCCTCGTACTTCCCGAGCTCGTGGATGTGCACGATGTTCGCGTGGTTCAGCTGGACGCTGATCCGCGCTTCATCGATGAACATCGTGATGAACTCCTGGTCCTCGGCCATCGTCGGGAGGATCTTCTTGATGGCCAGGAAGCGCTCGAAGCCCTCCACGCCGAAGGCCTTGGCGATGAACACTTCGGCCATGCCGCCGACGTTGACGCGCTCAAGGAGCAGATACTTGCCGAATGTGGTAGGCCGCTTCATCTCGTGGAGTCGCACCGGCCCGGGCAGCAACGGAGCCATGGAAGGCGGGGGAAGGCCGGGCGGAGCCTACAGACTCTAGACGGAGCACCAATAGTCCGTCAAACAAGCACGCACGGCTGAATGCCCAGAGAATCCAGCGGCTTAGCCACGGCGGCGGCGGCCTGGGGAGCAAAAAAAACGCCCCTGGGGCCCAGTGAAGGGCGCCAGGGGCGCGAGGTAAAAAAATCCGGCAGCGACCTACTCTCCCACGCGGTTTCCCGCGGAGTACCATCGGCTCTGGAGGGCTTAACTTCCGTGTTCGGGATGGGAACGGGTGTGACCCCTCCGATATAGCCACCGGAAAATGAGTGACAAGCAAGCACACGAAGGCAGAAAGGATTGCTGCTGAGAAGAGAAGCTGTATGCCGTGATTCTCTCGGGCCGGC
>NZ_JBJMQP010000183.1:0-10033 GCF_045802625.1 Hyalangium sp.
GCGGCGCTCCTCCACCGGCATGTTCAGCGCTTGCTGGATGGAGTCCGCCAGGCCCTCCACGTCGTAGGGGTTGACCATGACGGCGTCGTGCAGCTCGGTGGCGGCCCCGGCGAACTCGCTCAGCAGCAGCACCCCGTCCTCATCCGGCCGCGCCGCGCAGAACTCCTTGGCCACCAGGTTCATCCCGTCCCGGATGGGCGTGACGAGCATCACATCCGCGGCGCGGTACAGCGCCGCGAGCTGCCGCTCGTTGAACGAACGGTAGAGGTAGTGGATGGGGACGTTGTGGACGGTGCCGTACAGGCCGTTGATGCGGCCCACCAGCTCGTCCACCCTGTCGCGATAGGCGGCGTAGTCCTCCACCTGGGTGCGGCTGGGCACGGCCACCTGGATGAACCGCAGGCGCCCCCGCAGGGACGGCTCGCGCTCCAGCAGGCGCTGCATAGCCAGCAGCCTCCGGGGAATGCCCTTGGTGTAGTCCAGGCGATCGATGCCCAGCAGCAGCCGCTGCCCCGCGCTGCGCTCCCGGGTGATACGCACCTCCTCGAGCACCCCCGAGTCCTCGGCCAGCCGCTCGAAGGAGGCCGCGTCGATGCCCATGGGGAAGGCGCCCAGCCGCACGCTGCGCCGCTCGTACGCCACATGGTCGATGTCCGTCTCCAGCCCCAGCACCCGCAGCAGCGTGCTGGAGAAGTGGTGCACGTAGCTCGGCGTGTGGAAGCCCACCACGTCCGCGCCCAGCAGGCCGCGCAGCAGCTCCTCGCGGTGCGGCAACATGCGGAAGATCTCGCTCGACGGGAAGGGGATGTGGTGGAAGTAGCCGATGCGCGCCTCGGGCAGCCGCTCGCGCAGCAGGCCCGGCACCAGCATGAGCTGGTAGTCATGCACCCAGATGGTGTCACCGGGTTGATAGTGGCGCGCCACCAGCTCGGCGAAGCGCTCGTTGACCTTGGCGTACGTCTCCCAGTCCCGGTCCTGCCGGGGGACCCGGTCCGGCAGGTAATGGCACAGCGGCCAGAGGACCCGGTTGGAATAGCCCTCGTAGTAGCGGCTGACCTCGCTGGAGCTGAGGTAGATGGGCACGCAGCGCAGCTCCGCGAGCTGGGACTCGACCTTGGCCCGTTGCTCAGTGGACAGACGCGAGACATCCCCCGGCCAGCCGATCCACACCCCTCCCGAGCGCGCATGCGGGCGGCTGAGGCCAGTGGCCAGCCCTCCTGCGCTGCGCACCACAGAGGCGTTGTCCTTCTCAGTCTTGACGGTGACCGGGAGCCGATTGGAGACCAACAGGAGTCGCGACATAGGCGACTGAGCAGTTAGTCAGTGGGACGCGTAACGGCTACCGGGGACGGTGTCATGGTGCCACGTGGAGAACCTTCCCTTGCCCCGGAGTGCCAACCCAACCGGGCGCGGAGCGCCGGATCCCGGCTCGGCTTCCAGACGAAGGCATCCAGCAGGTAGTGGGTGGCCTGCGGCACGGCGAGCAGCGGCACCACCAGCGCCAGCAGGTCCGAATCCAGGGAGAAGCCCCCCTCGCCAAAGAGGAGGGGCCGGTCGTGCCACACGAGCCGATCCCAGAGGAACTCCTCGCCCCAGGCCAGCGCCGCCAGGAACAGGAGGAAGCCGGGGAGCCCCGCGCGCACGAGCAGGGCGAAGGGCCCATATCCGCCCTCCGCGTGCCGTCCGCGCGAGTACCGGAACACGAGCGCGAAGTACGGCACCCCGTGGAGGACGACGTTCATCACCGTAAAGGTGAAGTCGTCCTCGGCGAGCACGATGCCGCCGAACCACGTCACCCACGTGGCGAGCACGAGCAGCACCTTGCCCACCTGGAGCCCTTCCCCGCGAGCCACTCGGGCCACCTGGAACCCCGCCCAGGCGGCCAGCACCCCGGCGTGAACGGTGAGCGCGAGCGTGCCCACCCACCCGGGCAGGCCGGAGAGGAAATCGTTCTCCACGAACCACCAGAAGGCGCGCGGCAGGTGGGCATGCCACCAGACCACGGGGCCCAGCGTGGCCGCGTAGACGGCGGCGGCATCCAGGCGGCGCTCGAAGTCCGAGACTCGGGCCTTGCGATGGTAGAGGGCCACCCACCCGTACTGCTGGCGCACGAAGTGGAAGAGGGCCACATAGGTGAAGAGCCGCCAGAACATGCCCGCCGAGCCCAGATAGGCCAGCACGCCGGCCACATAGGCCACGAGCGGAGCGGAGACATACAGCGCGGGCCGCCGGCGCAGCGCCTCGCCATCGAGATAGGTGCGGAACACGGTGGACCAGACGTGGGCCACGTCCACGCAGACGACGAGCAGCACCCAGGCCCACGGGGGCGTCTCGCCCACGGCGCCGAGCCACGGGGCGGCGAGCACCAGCGCCACGGACACGAGCGCGGCCCCCGCGAACACGGCAAGGTCCACGCCGCGGCTGAACAGCCAGCTCTGGGCCGGAGCAAGAAGGCGAGCCATCTCCCCGGAGGCTATCAGGCCCCCGGCCTTCCTGCGCCGGGGTGGGTGAGCACCTTCGACATGTCCCTTCCTGGAGCGAGCTGGCTCGGGCTCCTATGCTCCGGGCGCCATGCCTCCCCGAGAGACCTCAGCCTCGCCGCCGGGCCTGGAGGATCGACAGCCTCTGTCCCCCCCTGCCCTTCGCTCCGCACCGGCGCGCTTCCGTCGCCGATTGCTCGCGGTGATGCTGGCGGCGGGGCTCGTTCCGCTCGTGCTCATGGGGACGCTCGCCCAGAGCGCCCTGGAGCGGCTCCTCTCCGTGTCCGTGGCTCCGGTGGAGCGCGTGCTGGATAACGTATCCGGCGAGTTGGAGCGCCGGGGCATCTCCCAGGCGCCGCTCGATGAGGCCCGCCTCAACCTCGCGCAGGCGGAGCTGGCTCGCGGGGCGCTCGTGCGCCGGGTGCCCTTGTTCATCGCCGCGCTGGTGCTTGTCTCGGCCGCCGTGCTGGCCCTGGCGGCGGTGCTGCTCGGCCGCGCGCTCGCCCGTCCTGTCACCACCCTCACCCAGGGCATGGCGACCTACGCGCGAGGAGATCTCTCCGTCCGCCTGCCCGCTCCCGAGCACCCTCGCGATGAGTTCCAGTTCCTCTTCGCTGGCTTCAACCGCATGGGCCAGGAGCTGCTCGCCCAGCGCGAGCGCCTCAAGGCCGCCGAGCAGATCGCCGCGTGGCAGGACATCGCCCGCGCCCTGGCCCACGAGCTGAAGAATCCCCTCACGGCCATGAAGCTCTCGCTGGCGCGGCTCTCCCGGCCGGACGCGGCCTCGCCTCCGGATCCCACGCGCATCTCCGAGGCCGTCGCGCTGCTCCAGGAGGAGGTGGAGCTGCTCATGCGGATGACACAGAGCTTCTCCGCCTTCGCCCGCCTGCCCGCGCCGCACTTTCAACCTGTCGCCCTACGGGCCCTGCTCGCCGAGGTCTGCGCGCTCTACCAGGGCACCTCTCCCGTACCCGTGGAGCTGGCGCCCGGAGAGGACCTCACGCTCCAAGCCGATCCAGACGGCCTGCGCCGCCTCTTCGGCAACCTCGTGAAGAACGCGATTGAAGCGTCCCCTCCGAGCGCCCCTCCGGTCCGCATCACCGTGGAGCTTCAGCCAACCTCCCTGCGCGTCACCATCCGGGACGGAGGAGCAGGCATCCCCACCGTGCTGGAAGGCGCCGCCCTCACCCGAGGCCTCTTCAGCACCAAGCCCGAAGGCAGCGGGCTCGGCCTACCCATCTCGCAGAAGATCTCCCACGAGCACGGCGGCACCTTGCGGCTGGAACCCGCCGCCGGTGGCGGGACGGTGGCGCTCGTGGAGCTCCCGGTCACCTGACCCAGTCGATCCAGTGCTTGCGTCCCTTGATCCGGCCGTCACGCAGCCGCTGGAGCGCCACGCGGACAATCCGCTTGGAGACAGCCACGTAGGCCAGGCGATCCTGGATCTCGATCTTGCCGACGTCGGAGGCGTTCAGCCCGCCGGCCTCTCCCGTCAACGCACCGAGGATGTCCCCCGGCCTCATCTTGTCCTTGCGCCCCGCCGAGATGACCAGCGTCTCCCAGGGCGAGTCGAGTGACACCTGGCTCGTGGAGTCCGCTGGAGGCAGGGCCTCCACGCTCGGGCGCTCCAGCTTCACTCCGGTGGCCTGCTCGATGGTCTCGAGCTTGCGATCGTCCCGCGGGGTGGCGATGGAGATGGCCAGGCCTGTTCTTCCCGCGCGCCCGGTGCGGCCGATGCGATGCACATAGGGCTCCGGCTGGAAGGGCAAGTCGTAGTTGATGACCGCATCGAGCGCCTCGACGTCGATGCCACGCCCCGCCACGTCCGTCGCGATGAGGATCCGGATGCTCTGATTGCGGAACCTCGCCATGACGCGGTCGCGCTCGCTCTGCTCCAGGTCTCCCTGCAAGCCCTCGGCGCTCACCCCCGCGCCCACGAGCTCCCGCGTCAGCTCCACCACCGTCGCCTTCTGGTTGCAGAACACGATGGCGGAGCCAGGCTGGTACTGCCGCAGGATTCGCAGGAGGAGCGCCGGCTTCTGCTCGGGCTCGCTCACGTAGCAGAGCTGCCGGATGTCGGGCACCGCCTCGGTCTCCACCACCGTCACGCGCACCGGATCCTTCTGGAACCTCCGGCTCATCGCCTCGATGTCGGGGGGAAACGTCGCCGAGAACAGCACCGTCTGCCGCGTTGGCGGAGTCGTGCCGAGGATGCGCTCCATGTCCTCTCGAAAGCCCATGTCGAGCATCCGGTCGGCCTCGTCGAGCACCACGGTCGCGAGCTGTTTCGTCTCGAGCACCTCCCGCTGGAGCAGATCCATCACCCGGCCGGGAGTCCCCACCGCGACGTGGGCCCCCTTCTCGAGCGCATTCACCTGGGGCCGGATCGGCTGGCCTCCCGCGAGCACGAGGACCTGGAGCCCCGGCAATCGACGGCCCAGCCGACGGATCTCTCCGGCCACTTGAGCGCAGAGCTCCCGCGTCGGGCAGAGCACGAGCGCCTGGATCTGCCGCCGCTGGAGCTGAAGCCTCTGAAGGATGGGGAGCGCGAAGGCCGCGGTCTTTCCACTCCCCGTCTTCGCCTGACCGGTGAGATCCCTGCCCTGCAACAACACCGGAATGGTCTGGGCCTGGATGGGCGTGACGGTCTGAAACTCCATCTCCTGGAGGACCTGGAGCAGCGGCGGTGAAAGGGCGAGCGCGGAGAAGTCCATCAGGGCCTCGAGCAAGAAGAGGCGCGGGAGGGGCGGCCTCGGTATCTCTCGGGGCCCTTGTAGCAGCCGGAGAGGGGGGAACAAGCCCGCTCATCTCAGCGGCTGTGCTCTTCCTCACGCTCGGTCCTCCTTCGCCCGGGCGCGCACCTCCGTGGCGAAGAGCTCCGCCGCGGGGGTGCGCGGGGCACCCTTGCGCCAGAGGAGCGCCGCGAGCTCGGAGCGCGGCGCCGGGGACAGCCGCTTCACCACCAGCCGCTCGGCATCGGCCAGCCGCGGCTCGGAGAGCACGGTGACGGCGAGGCCCGCGCGGACAATCGCCAGCACGGTCCCCACCGCGTTCGATTCGAGCGCGAGGTGTGGCGCGATCCGCATGGCGGCGAAGTAGGCATCCACGCGGGCCCGCACGCGCAGCCCGCGCGAGAGCAATGCAAAAGGCTCGTCCGCGAGCTGCCGGGCCCCCACGGACTCCGCTCCCGCCAGCGGGTGCCCCTTGGCCACCACGAGCGCCAGCCTGCTGTCGAAGACAGGCTCCGCGTCGAGGTCCGGCAAGCGCGCGGGGGCATACGCCAGCCCCACGTCCAGCTTGCCGTCCGCGAGCCTGCGCTCCACCCGCCGCACCACGGCCTCCTCCGCGCTCAGCGCGAGGCCCGGGTGCTTGCGGAGCACGGCGGCGAGCGCGGGCACCACGACACCTCGCATACTGGGTGGGTAGCCCACTCGAAGCGCGCCCGTGACGAGCCCTCGCAGCGCGCCCACCGCCACCTTGCCCGCATCCACGTCCTCCAGGGCGCGCGAGGCGTACGTGCGAAACAGCTCCCCCGCCTGCGTCAGCCGCACCCCGCCGCGAGCACGCTCGAAGAGCGGCGCGTCAAGCTCCTCCTCGAGCTGGCGGATCTGCTGCGACAGCGTGGGCTGCGAGACATGAACACGTCGTGCGGCGCGCCCGAAGTGCAGCGCATCCGCGACGGCCGTGAAGTAGCGCAGGTGGCGAAGCTCCATCCCGCCATCATAGGCATTACCTATCGTGCCCATGGGAACAAACGAATGGACCTATCGAAGGCTCCGCGTACATTTCTCCTCGTCTCGATGAGGAGGAGGAACCCCATGAAGGCCTCGGATCTGTTCGTCAAAGCGCTCGAAGCCGAGGGCGTACGCTGCGTCTTCGGGCTCCCTGGCGAGGAGAACCTGGACGTGCTCGAGTCCATGCGCGCCTCGAGCCTGCGCCTGGTCGTCACGCGCCACGAGCAGGCCGCGGGCTTCATGGCCGCCACGTGGGGCAGGCTCACCGGGCGCGCGGGCGTGTGCCTCTCCACGCTGGGGCCGGGCGCCACCAACCTCGTCACGGCCGCGGCGTATGCCCAGCTCGGCGCCATGCCCATGGTGATGCTCACCGGTCAGAAGCCCATCAAGGCGGGCAAGCAGGGCCACTTCCAGATCGTCGACGTCGTCGGGATGATGCGGCCGCTCACCAAGTTCACCCGCACGCTCGTCTCCGCGGAGCATGTCCCCTCGGCGGTGCGCGAGTCGTTCCGCCGCGCGGAGGAGGAGCGCCCCGGCGCCACCCACCTGGAGCTCCCCGAGGACGTGGCGCGCGAGTCCACCGAGGCCGAGCCTCTGGCACCCAGCGCCTACCGCCGCCCCGTGGCCGACGAGGCCTCCATCGCCCAGGCGGTCGAGACCATCGCGTCCGCCCGCCGCCCCTTGCTGATGATTGGCGCGGGCGCCAACCGCAAGCTCACCTCGGAGCTGCTCCGCGTCTTCGTGGACCGCGTGGGCATGCCCTTCTTCAGCACCCAGATGGGCAAGGGCGTGGTGGACGAGACGCACCCGCTCTGGATGGGCACGGCGGCGCTGTCCGACGGGGACTTCGTCCACCGCGCCATCGAGGCCTCGGACTGCATCGTCAACGTAGGCCACGACGTCATCGAGAAGCCGCCGTTCGTCATGCGTGACAGTCGCCGCAAGGTGGTTCACGTGAACTTCTCGTCGGCCGAAGTGGACCCCGTGTACTTCCCTCAGGTGGAGGTGACGGGCGACATCGCCAACGCCGTGTGGCGCATCGCGGAGGGCGTCGGCGCGCGCTCGCACTGGGACTTCGCGCCGTTCGAGCGAGCGCGCACGGGGCTCGAGGCGCAGCTGGCGCGCGGCACCGGGGACGACCGCTTCCCCATCTACCCGGCGCGGCTCGTGGCGGAGGTGCGGCGCGCGATGCCGGATGATGGGATCGTGTGCCTGGACAACGGCATGTACAAGCTCTGGTTCGCCCGCTACTACCGCTGCCGCCGGCCCAACACGCTGTTGCTCGACAACGCGCTCGCGACCATGGGCGCGGGGCTCCCGTCCGCCATCGCGGCGAAGCTGGTTCATCCCCGGCGCAAGGTGATCGCCGTCTGCGGCGACGGCGGGTTCATGATGAACTCGCAGGAGCTCGAGACGGCGGTGCGTCTGCGGCTGGACCTGACGGTGATCGTGGTCCGCGATGATGGCTACGGGATGATTCGCTGGAAACAGGGGGAGATGGGGCTCCCAGAGTTTGGAATGCAACTGGGCAACCCGGACTTCGTCCGCTACGCTGAGGCGTACGGCGCCCGGGGACACCGTCCCACGAGCGCATCGGAGTTCGGCGCTACGCTCGCGCGCTGCCTGGAGTCTGGTGGCGTGCACGTCATTGACCTACCTATCGACTACTCGGACAACACTCGCGCGCTCTACGCCGTGGAGGAAGAACACCATGCTCGCTGACCGCTACCCGTATTACCTGGCCAACCGCCCCCAGCAGCCCAACACGGACCTGGCTGTGACCGACAAGTACTCGGGGGAGGTGGTCACCCGTGTGGCGATCGCGGATGCGGCCGCCGTGGAGGAGGCCATCGCCGCCGCGGTGCGGGCGACGGGCCCGATGCGGCGGCTGGCACCGTACCAACGGCAGGAGGTGCTCGAGCACTGCGTGCGCCGCTTCCAGGAGCGGGCCGAGGAGCTGGCGCTCGCGCTCTGCATCGAGGCGGGCAAGCCCCTCCGCGACGCTCGGGGCGAGGTCTCCCGGCTGATCGACACGTTCAAGGCCGCCTCAGTGGAGGCCGTGCGCGGCGGGGGCGAGGTGCTGAACCTGGAGGTGTCCCCGCGCGCCGCCGGCTACCGGGGCTTCACCCAGCGCGTGCCCGTGGGGCCGTGCTCGTTCATCACGCCGTTCAACTTCCCGCTCAACCTGGTGGCTCACAAGGTGGCGCCCGCCATCGCCGCCGGGTGCCCGTTCGTGCTCAAGCCGTCGGACCGCACCCCGGTGAGCGCGCTGCTCATGGCCGAGGTGCTCGCCGAGACGAGCCTCCCCGAGGGCGCCTTCTCGGTCCTCCCGACGCGGCTCGAGCATGTGGGGCCGTTCATCGAGGACGATCGGCTGAAGCTGCTGTCGTTCACGGGCTCGGAGAAGGTGGGGTGGGAGCTCAAGGCTCGCGCCGGCCGCAAGAAGGTGGTGCTGGAGCTGGGCGGCAACGCGGCCTGCGTGGTGGACCGCGACCAGGGCCAGCACCTGGCCTTCATCGCCGACCGCGTGGCCCACGGGGCCTTCTTCCAGGCGGGGCAGAGCTGCATCTCGGTGCAACGCGTGCTCGCGCACGAGGCGCTCTACGGGGATCTGCGGGAGCGGCTCGTCGTCCGGGCCCGGGAGCTGCGCGTGGGAAACCCCCAGGACGAGGCCACCACGCTGGGGCCCATGATCGACGAGCCCGCCGCGCGACGGCTGGAGGGTTGGATCCAGCGCGCGGTGGAGCGGGGCGCGACTGTGCTGACGGGAGGAGGACGGCGCGGCGCGCTGCTGGAGCCCACCGTGATGGAGGGGGTGCCCGCCGACGAGCCGCTGAGCTGCGAGGAGGCGTTCGGCCCCGTCGTGCTGCTCCAGTCCTTCCGCTCGTTCGAGGACGCGCTCCGCGAGGTGAACAATGGGCGCTACGGGTTGCAGGCGGGCGTCTTCACCGACAACCTGTCCCGGGCCATGCAGGCGTGGGATGAGCTGGAGGTGGGCGGTGTCGTCGTGGGTGACGTACCGAGCTTCCGCGTCGACACGATGCCCTACGGCGGCGTGAAGAGCTCCGGGCTGGGACGCGAGGGCGTGAAGTACGCCATCGAGGACATGACCGAGCTGCGCCTGCTCGTGATGCGCCAGGGGTGAGAGGCGCTTGAGCCTCGAACCCGGCCCGACACATGCCGAGAGGGTCAAGAGCTTGCTAGGATGCCTGCGAATGATCCGACAGCACCTCTCGGCATTGGCGCTAGTGGTCTCCCTGGGGTGTTCGCCTTCCAAGAGCCTTGTACCCAGTACGGAAGCAATGGATCCCGACGTCATACGCCCCCCTGCTGGGCGGTCGCGTCTGGAAAGCCTTCCTGGACCCATGCTTGGACCATTTGACTCTTATGCGGCGGCACTTGCCGCAGCCTGCGAGAAGCTTCTCTCGAAGCCCCGGTCCAGTGCTGGGCGTAAGCCCCCTCCCACCGCGCTCCGCGAAGAGAAGGTCGCATTTGAACTGCGCTGGCAGGTTTCGACCGAATACTGCGGCTGGCTGTATTACACTCCAGACAACAAATACGAGATCAGTCGACTGACGGATCAGACAAGACCGGATCCTACGGGTAAGAGCAAGAACTGCTTGAGTCCTTCCAACGTAGAGGACAGCCGCTACCCTCCCGACAGCATCAAATACATCTTCGTCCTTCACAGCCATCCGTTTGACACCCCCATCTCCGAAGATGACGTCCGGTTCATTGAGTATCAAGGAAAGCTCCATGGCTTTGATCCGCGAACCAAGGACGGAGAACTGAGACTCTCCATCGCCGCATTCTTCTCGA
>NZ_JBJMQP010000184.1:0-10383 GCF_045802625.1 Hyalangium sp.
CGCGCTCGCGCAGGGTCATGCTCTGGGCGAGCGCGGCGGAGCGGGCACGCTCGGCATCGCGCTCCATGGCGAGGAGCCGGCCGAGCTGGTCGAAGAAGGAGACGTCGCGAGGCATGGAGACAGTTATGCCAGAGGGCGGGCATGTCGGCTTGCGCTCTCGCGGATTCCGACCCAAGCTCCGGGCTGGACGAGCTGCTGCGGCCCAAGGGAGCCGGTGACGATGCAGAGGACACGTGAGCTGCTTCGCCTGCTGCTGCGCCTGACTCTATTACACCCCGGACAACAAGTATGAGCTGAGCATGCTTACGGATCAGTCTGAGCCGGGTGATGAGTGGGTTGTCAACACCAAGGAGGGAAGAATCCCGCTCGCCATCGTCGCGTTCTTCTCGAACTCAACCGACCCTCAAGCTCCGACATGTGATGGGTACTACCAGTACACCCCTGACACCCGCACGCTGGATCAGTGGGCTCACACTCAAGCCGGATGGTTGCGCAAGAAGCTAGGGACCGTGACATGGCTGGACGATGGGAGCTATCGCCTCGACACGGAATAGATGCGCCGGACACAACTTTCTTGAGTGAATCCCATGCGAATGCCCTCTCTCCTACTCCTGCTCATCGCCAGCCTCTGGGGCTGTGTGCGAAGCCCTTCCCCGGCGCCCGCCAGGGTGGAAGAGGATTCATCGATCCACTTTCCACAATTCTTCGATCGAGCCGCTGTCGAAGTGGGCTCCCAGGGCGCGCCATACGAGTTGGATGGTGTGACGCTCCGGGCTCTGGCGATTGCCGCTAACGACTTTCTCCCAACCGGAGGAAGTCACCGACCGTGTGACTCCAGGCAGGAGGCACAGCGTTACCGCGTGCTGCGCCAAGGTAACATCATCTTCATTTATATCCTGCCAGACTATAAATATTGCAGCAGTTCCAGGCCACTGGATGGAGGTGTCAGGTATGCCATCAGCACCGATGGCCGCATCCTCCGACGCCTCTTTGACGGAGAACCGGAAGGGCCCCTCCAGCCGGTTGATCTGGATGCTGGGGGGTGGGTCCCCGCGAGACCCGGAGTTCCCTCGGGGTATGACGAACTCTTGAAAGCGCCACCCCCCCAGCCTCCCGGGCTTCGGGACGGCGGCTCTGATGCTCCACTCCCCCTGCCACCGCCCATACCCACTTCGGCGCTTGATGGCGGTACGCCGAGCCGGCCAGTAGCGGGCTGATTGCCCGGAGCCAGGGCACTCGTGCAGCCGTGCTCTCCAGGGTTCTTGGGGTGAGTCTGGAGCCTGATCCCGGTCATGCACACCCTCACCTCGCTCACACATGGAGGAAGTACGCATGAAAGCGATGTGGACTGGATCGGCGCTGACCCTGCACAACCTCGGACTGGCGGCCGGCTTTGGTGGCTCCCTGTTTGGCCAGATGGCGCTGCACCCCGCGGTGAAGACCATCGATGACACGAAGGAGCGCGGGGAGATCCTGAATCAAGCCTGGAAAGGTTTCAGCCCCGTCAACGCCTTCGCCCTGGGCTCGGTGGCGCTGACCTGGATCATCGGTCGCAGCTCTCTCTCCGGCGGCGAGATCGATGATGACACCCGTGGCCTTGTGCTCGCCAAGGATGTGCTGGTGGGCGTCTACACCCTGGCGGGTCTGGGCTCGCTCATCGTCGGGCGGGTGTGGGGCACCCGCGAGCCCCCGGTGGAGTCCGGCAGCGAGCCCGCGGCGGAGACGCCCGAGCTCGACGTCAAGGGGCAGACGGTCGTGAACTGGCTGGGCCGCGCGAACATCGTCGCCGCCGCCGGCATCATCGCGCTCACCGCGATCCTCAACATCAAGGCTGGGCGCTCCCACAAGTGGAGCCTCCTGAGCTGGCTGCTGCCGTAGCGGCAGGTCGCGCGCTCACCTGCGAAAGCCGGAGCGAGGGGCTTCTTCCAGGGAGTTCCTCCTTCCTTCGTTTCATGGGGAGGCAGGAGGGCGGTCAGATGGGGCAGAGTGGCTTGTCTGAGACGCCTCCGCCATGGAACTCGTCCTCTTCATCGGCCTGCAGGGATCCGGCAAGAGCAGCTTCTATCGAGAGCGCTTCGCCGACTCGCATGTGCTGGTGAGCAAGGACCTCTGGCCGCACGCTCGCAGGCGCGAGGCCCGCCAGCGACGCCTCATCTCCGAGGCGCTCGCGTCGGGCCGCTCGGTGGTGGTGGACAACACCAACCCCACCCCCGAGCTTCGCGCGCCCCTCATCTCCCTGGGCAAGTCCCACGGCGCTCGAGTCGTCGGCTACGCCTTCGAGTCGCGCCTGGAGGACTGCCTGGCGCGCAACGCGAAGAGAGAAGGGCGGGCGCGGGTGGCCGAGGTGGCGCTCTATGCCACGCGCAAGGTGCTGCGCTGGCCGAGCCTCGCCGAGGGCTTCGACGCGCTGTACTTTGTCCGCCTCACCCCTGAAGGAACCTTTGACGTCACCAATGGGAGAGAGCCATGAACCCCGACGAGCTTGCGGAGCACACTCTCCGTAAAGGACCTCGTCAGGCTCGCAATCCCGGCGTGGCGAAGGTTCAGCGCTTCGTGTCACGCCGCTTCTGTTGCCGGGCCTGCTCCGCGCGCTGGGCGCCTCCGATGCGCTTGCCCGCCACCAAGGTCACCTTCGAGACCGGGTTGCCCACATTCTTGGGCTTGATCGGATTCCAACCCCGTGGGCCGGTGGGAAAGGGATTGTTCTTCATCGTGTGTCCCCATGAGCGAGTGGAAGCACAGCCCTTCATCCCAACAATGTCGCTCGGCCCGTCTGGATGCCCCGCGTCCCTATCGCCCGCTTGCCGGGCAGGCAGCCTCAGAGGGCGAACTCGACTCCGAGCGTGAGCCCCAGCCGCAGGCCCAGGGTGCTCCAGTGCTTGTCGAAGTGGAGCCCACCCAGGTCCTCGCTCGTGGCGAAGAGGTAGAGCTTCTCGAGCTGGCCGGACAGGTCCGCGCGCAGGAGGATGTGATCGCTCATCCGCCGCCGCGCTCCCGCGGACAGTCCTCCCAGCCAGCCGACGCGCGGCACGCTCAACACGTCCACGCCCTGGTCCTGGAGCCGGTGGATCTCCGCGCTCATCTCGTGGCCGGGGATGAGCAGCGACAGCCCCACCCGGCCGCCGAACACTGCCTCGAGCCTGTCCGCCACTGGCAGGCCGTACTCGCCCGTCACGAAGGCCTGATTGAACAGGCCGAAGCCGAACGGGTGGTCTCCATCCGCGCTGTAGTTGCCGAACAAGCGCACCGCTCCGCCAATGCGCGCCCGGTCCTTGGCGATGGGCGCCGGGACGCTCATGGACAGCGTGGCCGAGAGGAAGGTGGCGCTGCTGTAGTCGAACGACTCGTCACGCGGCGAGGTGTTGATCGTCTGCGTGCCCGACATCGTCGCCCTCTCGGCGAAGAGATCCAGCGCGACGCCGATTCGCAGCTGCGACCGGGCCTCGGCTCGCTCCTGCTCCTGAACCACGGACTGCGGCAGGACCTTCTCCGGGGGCTTGGGTGGGATCTGGGCCTTCGGCTGCAGCGGCGCCTTGGCCGGCGTCAGCGGCTTGTCCTGCGTCAGCGCCTTGTCCGGCACTTGCGCCTTCTCCGGCTCCTGGGTCTTGGGCGCTTCCTGTGCCGGAGCGTTCTGCGGCTCCGGCGTCTTTACTTGCTCCGAAGGCTTCGTCTTCCCCTGGGTCTTCGAGTGGGACTTGGCCTTCCCCTGCGTCTTCTTCTGGGTCTTCTTCTGGGTCTGCGCCTCGGCCCGCGGAGGCAACGCGCAGAACAGCAGCATCAAGACAAGGAGCGCCTTCCAGAGAGCTTGAAGAACGGGCAGGGAGCGCATATGGGGCACGCGGAAGTGGGTGGGCTCGAAAGCCTAGAACAGAAGCCCACGTTCCGGTGCACGCCGCGATTGATGTCCGCACGGAGCGGAAAAATTCTCTCGTGCCGCGTGGCTGAAGCCTACGCGATGATGCTCGGCTGACCCATGGGGAGCGTGTCCGGATCGGGCGCCTCGTGGATGCCGGGAGGCTGCAGCTCCGGTTCGGTGTGGCGCGTCGGCTCCGTCAGCGGCGGCTCGTGGTGGGGCGGCTCAACCTCCGGCGGCTGGCGCGTGGGCGGTTCAATCTCTGGCTGGTGCTCGCGGCGCGGCTCCACCTCTGGCGGTCCGCGGACGGGCTCCTGCTGCGGCGACTTTCGCGGCTCCGGCTCTTTCACGGGTGCATCGGGTGTCATGGGCCGTTGCTCGGGCATGGGTTCCCCTTCTCTGTGTCCCCCCAAGCTGCTCATTCCCGAGCAGATGGGAGGGGATGGCAGGAGGAGGGCTCTCTTGGCTGCCTGCCTGGAGGGGAACGCCAGCCAGATGGCTTGCACCTCAAGGCGGGCCTCGCGGAGAAAGGGAGGATTCGGGGTGCGCGCCGCGGAGCCACCACACCTGGAAGGTGTGCACCCGCCGGCCTCGGAAGTCGGAGGTCAGCTCCACGGGCCCCTCCACCGAGGTGAAGCGCGAGGTCAGCGAGGCGGGGGGCTTGAAGCCCTCGGCGTAGTAGAGGGCGTCCTGTCCTGGTGCCAGCGGCGGCTCGGGCCACAAGTCGTACTGGCTCTTGCGCACGTCTCCCGCCGTGTCCGCCGGCAGCCCGGAGTAGCGCGCCGCCTGCGAGGCGTACTGGTAGTTCGGGGCGTAGACCACGGCCACCCTTTGCGCCTGGGCGCCGGGGAAGAGCCGTCCCGGCTCGGCGAGCGCGGAGAGCACGTCCCACCCGTGGGTGCGTGCCAGCGGTATGTCCCTCGGGAGCCGCACCACGGGGAAGAGCAGGTGCGAGCTCATCACCAGCACGATGGCCAGCCCGCTGAAGGCCGCCACTCGGAACCACACGGGCCTCATCCCCGCCACGCCCACGCATGTCGTCAGGTAGGCCGCCGCGGGCCAGTTGGCCTCGCCTCGCGCCCGCAGCGCCGCGTAGCCGAAGAAGAGCAAGGGGATCAGCGTCGCGGCTCGCAGGAGGAACTGCTCGCGGGGGCCGCGCACGGCGTACACCAGGGCCAGCGGCAGCAGCACCGGGCCTCCGAGCGCGAGCTGCCCGCCGAGGAACTCCGCGAAGAACTTGAGCTGCCCCGAGCCTGACAGGCCGTGCCGAAGCTGGAAGGCGAAGCCCACCCACTCCCGGTGGGCGTTCCACAGCACCACCGGCAGGAAGAGCAGCACGCCCAGCAGCGCCGTCACCCACGCTCCCGCGGGCAGCCGCCGCTGGCGCACCGCCGTGACGAGGAACGCCAGCGCGATCAGCACCGCCGGGTACTTCGACAGCAGCGCGAGCCCCGAGGCCAGCCCCGCCAGCACCCACCGCTCGCGCCACAGCGCCCACAGCGCGAGCGTCCAGAACAGCAGCAAGGGCGCATCCGGCGTGGCCAGCACCCCCGTCATCGTCGCCACCGGGAGCACGCTCCACAGCGCCGCCGCGCGCCACGCCGCCTCCCGGCTGCCGTGCACGTCCCGGGCGAGCCCCCAGAGCGCCGCCGCCGTGCCCGCCCCGCACAGCAGGGCCGCGGGCCGGATGCCCACCGCCGCGATCCACCAGGCGATGAGCGGCGGGTGATCGAAGTAGCCCCACGCGAGGTGCCGGGCCCACTGCCAGTAGTACGCCTCGTCGAAGTAGACGTCCGTGCCCAGCGCGAGCGCCAGCCGCACCGCCACGGCCACCCCGAGCAGGGTGACACAGGTTCTCGGGGACACCGCGTTGGGTGGGGCGGCGGGAACGTCCACGCCCTGGACAAAGCGCAACCGGCGCCCGTTGGCCAGTGCTCTGTTGGAGTTACGGAGCTTGAAAGGGCAGCAGGTGCCTGCTCGCATAGCCATATGGCCCATCCGACACCACCCTCGTCCGGCAAGACCAACCGCCTCGCGCGCGAGTCCTCGCCCTACCTGCGCCAGCACGCCCACAACCCCGTGGACTGGTACCCCTGGGGAGAAGAGGCCCTCGCGCGCGCCCGGGCCGAGGACAAGCCCATCCTGCTCTCCGTGGGCTACTCCGCGTGCCACTGGTGCCATGTGATGGCGCACGAGTCCTTCGAGAACCCCACCATCGCCCAGCAGATGAACGAGGGCTTCATCAACATCAAGGTGGACCGCGAGGAGCGGCCGGACCTGGATCAGATCTACCAGGGCGTGGTGCAGCTCATGGGGCAGGGCGGCGGCTGGCCGCTCACGGTGTTCCTCACCCCGGACCTGCGCCCCTTCTACGGGGGCACCTACTTTCCACCCGTGGACAAGTACGGCCGGCCAGGGTTCCCCCGGTTGCTGGCGGCGCTCCACGACGCGTGGACGAGCGATCGCCAGAAGGTGCTCCAGCAGGCGGAGAACTTCCACGAGGGGCTCGGCGAGCTGGCCGCCTATGGCCTGGATGCGGCCCCCGGGGCACTGTCCGACTCGGACGTGGTGAAGATGGGCGAGCGGATGCTGCGCCAGGTGGATCCAGTGAACGGAGGCTTCGGCCGCGCGCCCAAGTTCCCCAACCCCATGGACGTGTCCTTCATGCTGCGCGCGTGGCGGCGCGGCGGGCCTCCGGCGCTCAAGGACGCGGTGCTGCGGACGCTGGAGCGCATGGCGCTGGGCGGCATCTATGATCAGCTCGGGGGCGGCTTCCACCGCTACTCCGTGGACGAGCGCTGGCTGGTGCCCCACTTCGAGAAGATGCTCTACGACAATGCCCAGCTCCTCCACCTGTACTCGGAGGCGGAGCAGATCGAGCCCCGGCCCCTCTGGCGCAAGGTGGTCGAGGAGACGGTGGAGTACGTGCGGCGCGAGATGACGGACTCGCGTGGCGGCTTCTACGCCGCCCAGGACGCGGACAGCGAGGGCGAGGAGGGCAAGTTCTTCGTCTGGAAGGTGGAGGACGTCCTCGCGCTGCACAGCGCGCAGGCCGATCTGTTGATGCGCCACTTCCGCATCACCCCCCAGGGCAACTTCGAGCACCGCGCCACGGTGCTGGAGGTGGTCGTCCCCGCCGCGCAGCTCGCCCATGAGCGCGGGCTGCCGGTGGAGGCGATGGAGCGTGAGCTGGCCGACGCCCGCCGAGCCCTCTTCGAGCTGCGTGAGAAGCGCGTGAAGCCCGGCCGCGACGACAAGCTCCTGGCCGGCTGGAACGGGCTGATGATCCGAGGGCTGGCCTTCGCCTCGCGCGTCTTCGAGCGCCCCGAGTGGGCCCGGCTCGCCGCGGGCGCGGCGGACTTCGTGCTCTCGCGGATGTGGGACGGCACACGGCTGGTGCGCTCGTACGAGGAGGGTGGCAGCCGCATCGACGCCTTCCTGGAGGACTATGGAGATCTCTCCGCTGGCCTCACCGCGCTCTACCAGGCCACCTTCGAGGCCAGGTACCTCGAGGCCGCGGTGGCGCTGGTGAAGCGCGCGGTGGCGCTCTTCTGGGACGAGGAGAAGCAGGCGTACCTCTCCGCGCCCAAGGGGCAGAAGGATCTCGTGGTGGCCACCTACTCCCTCTTCGACAACGCCTTCCCCTCGGGCGCCTCGACGCTCACCGAGGCCCAGGTGACGCTCGCCGCGCTCACCGGTGACAAGGCCTGGCTGGAGTTCCCCGAGCGCTACATCTCCCGCATGCGCGGGCCACTCGAGGAGAACCCCCTGGGCTACGGCTACCTGGGGCTCGCCGCGGACACGTTCCTCGATGGCGCCGCGGGCGTCACCTTCTCGGGGACTCGCGAGCAGGTGGCTCCACTCCTGGCCTCGGCCAACCGCGTCTTCGCCCCCACCTTCTCCTTCGGGTGGAAGGAGCCGGGCGCCCCGGTGCCTCCGCTGCTCAAGGAGCTCTTCGAGGCGCGCGAACCCGTGGCCGGCCAGGGCGCCGCCTACGTGTGCCGCGGCTTCTCCTGCGAGCGTCCCCTCACCGCCGCGCAGGAGCTGGCCCAACGCCTCCAGGCCCGGCCCACGGGGAACGGGAGCTGATCCGGCTCCTGCTCAAGCAGGAGAACATGATCTCCTGGAAAGACTCCGCGGATGGCGGGCGTTTGAGCTACGGAAGAGGGCGCGCCTCTCCTACCTGATGCGCCAGGGCGGCCCCTCCCAGAGTGAGCGGAGCAGGATGATTCTCCGCTCTGTCCTGTTGGGGCGTGGTCGCAGGCTCATTCCGAGGGCGCGGGTGCTGTCCGGCCGGCCCGCGGCAGGACTTCCCTCCACCGCGCCAGCGCCTACTCTCTGGCTCCCGAAACCTCTTTCAGCACGCGGCCAGAAGAGCGGGTACAATCGCAGCGGGGGCTTTTCTTCGATGAGAGTGAGCAGCGCCACGCAAGACCTGCTGGCAGCATTTGAGGACAGCAGGGTGCTGCTTGATCGGGGCAGGCCCGTGGCTGTCTCCACGCATCATGTCGGCACGCTGGTCCTGACCAGCGGGCGCATCGTCGCGTGCAACCCGCTCACCCTGCCTCCGCGCCCCTTGCCCGGCGCGCACCTGCTGGCCCTGCTGGCGCTGGATCACCGCGAGCCCTTCTCTCGCACTGTCCGCCCGGGCCGCTACCCGGTGGTGCTCAGCATCATCCGCACGGGCCGCGCCAGCTCGCCCACGTCGCACGAGTTCATCGCCATGGCCATGGTGCGCTTCGAGGACGAGCGCCCCGTCCGCTGGGAGATGGCGGCGCGCGGCGAGCGCAGCCCCAGGGCCCTGCGCCCCAATCAGCGCTATGGCTACCGGGCCGATCCGGACATCACCGCGTTCCTCGATGCGGACGTGGTGGACCGGGTGCCCGATAGGGGCCGCCAGTTCATCGAGACCTTCACGGATGGGGACGCGCCCTCGTGGTCCAGCACCGTGCTGACGCTGGATGGGAAGTCCGGCGCCAATGTGGTCGCCTTCTCGTCCGGCACGCTCGCTCCGTCCGCCATGGCCCACAGCGCGTACAGCTCGTGGTGGGGGCTCGCCGAGGACGGCCGGCCCGTGTGCCTGATCACGGATCTCCAGCACCTGGACCTGCAGCGGCCGACGCTGCCACCGGATGATGTGGATGCCCGGAACTCGCGCGTGCGCGAGCTGATGGGGCACCTGCGCTATGGCGACGCGGAGATGCGAGGCCGGGCGCTGAGGGAGATCGGCGGCTACGGCGGCGAGGCGCGCGAGGCGGTGGGGGTGCTCATTGGACGCATCCTCGCCACCGAGAGCGACTCCGCCGAGCGTGAGTACGCCGCCGCCGCCATCGCCCGGGTGTGCGCCGAGGCCCCGGAGCAGGTGGAGTTCATTGCCCGGGCGCTGGCCTCGGGGGTGAAGGGCGAGCCGCTGGCGGCGCTGCTGCGCGCGGTGGGGAGCATCGCCATCTGCTCGAGGGATCCGCAGCGCTTCCAGCCCATCGCCGAGCGCATCCTCTCCGTGCTCATCCAGCGGCTCGAGGATGGAGAGCGCAGCCTCCAGCCCGCCATCAAGGGGTTCGTGTGGGATCTCGGCGAGCACCGGCCCGAGGCGTGGGAGCTGCTCGTGCGGCTCTTGCGCACGGGGGACCTGGAGCTGCGGGTCTCCGCGGCGTTGCGGCTGAGCCACTCGCGCTTGTCCGGGCACCATGAGGCGGCCCTCGAGGCGCTGGCGAACATCATCATCGACGATGGGATGGACGTGGAGCTGCGGGTGGCGGCCGCCAACTCGCTGAACTCGTTCCCCCTGCTCTCGGTGCCGGCGCGCACCGCGCTCTGGCACGCGGCCTCCAGCAAGGAGCCGCTCCTGGCGTGGTTCGCCCGGGATCTCCTGCGCCACCACGCGTGAGCCGGGCGAGACAGTGCTCGGCCGCTCAGTGCAGGGTCTTCGGTGGGAAGCCCAGCAGGGCTCGCACCTGGTCCGGGGTCAACGTCTTGGCGCGCGGATCCCCCTCCTGGCCGAGCTCCCACAGGCAATGGGCCGCGTAAGCGTCCTCGGGAGTCCCCTCCGGTGGAGGCTTCGTGTCGTTCGTGAGGCTGAAGGTGACAGAGCCCACGAGCCCCACTCCCTCCTCCCATTGCGCCTCCTGTCCATAGACATAGGAGGGGTAGCGGTAGTGGAACAGGAACAGCTCGCGGCGGTCTCCCGTGGGAGGCCAGTCGAGCACACGCCGATCCCACAGCTCGATGGACTCGGGTGTCTCGCCGAACTCGTTGGGGTGCCGCAGCCAGCGGACGAGCTCCGCCTTCGCCAGGAGGACGGGATCATCCGCCTCCTTCGGGCGGAGGTGCGCCTTGCCCAGCTCCTTGAGGTACTCGCGCGCTCGCAGGGCGATCTCCGGATCCAGCGTGGCGCGTGCCAGCTCCTCCACCGCGCCGGGAACGTTCTGCCGGCTCCGGGCATACAGCGACTCCAGCCGCACCTCGGGATCCGAGTGCCGCGAGGCGAGCTCCAGCAGCGCGACCGACTCGGGGCCGGGGATCAGCGCGAG